>JAJDDU010000304.1 GCA_029260155.1 Phycisphaerae bacterium
GGAGGAAGAGCACATCGCGTTGGCCCGAATTTGGCTCTTGCGCCCTGGTGACATCTGCTCCACATGCCCGATGCGAGCTGAGTGTCCCGATCAGGCGCGCTGCCTGCATCTCGTGTCCAGCGCCGGTCGCTCACACCGCAAAGAGGTGCAACCGTGGACGCGAATCGACGGTGAATTCAGACGCATGCCGATTGGCGTGCGTAAGGTCGGCCGTGTGGGGGCGACCGGTGAGTGCGTTTCGGTCATGGATGTTCAGAAGGAGTCGAAGTGGATCGCGAGACCCGAGTGGGCGCGCGATGAGGCCATCCGCGGTTTTGCCGGACAGCCGCTCGTGTTCAACGGCAATATCCTCGGCGTCCTAGCGATCTTCACACATACGACGCTCGGTCAGCCGTGTCTTGACTGGCTTCGCACGATCGCCGACCTAGCCGCCGCATCGATCGCAAACGCCCGCGCGTTCGAAGAGATTGAGTCCCTTCGCGCACAGCTCGAACTGGAGAACGCCTACCTGCGCGAAGAGGTCTCGGAGGCTCGCGCTTACGGCGATATCGTGGGCCAGAGTCCTGCCTTGCGGACCATCATACAGCAAATAGAACTCGTCGCGCCCACCGACGCGAGCGTCTTGATTCTCGGAGAATCCGGCACGGGCAAGGAACTCGTCGCACAGGAGATTCATCGGCGTAGCGGGCGAAGCAACCGGGCGATGGTTCGTGTCAATTGCGCGTCGGTTCCCCGCGAGCTGTATGAAAGCGAGTTCTTCGGCCACGTGAAGGGTGCGTTTACAGGTGCCGTTCGCGATCGACCCGGACGCTTCGAACTCGCCAACGGAGGGACGCTTCTTCTCGACGAAGTAGGCGAAATACCGTTGGAACTCCAAAGCAAGCTACTTCGTGTCTTGCAAGAAGGCACGTATGAGAGAATCGGCGAAGAGAAGACGCGCGAAGCGGATGTGCGACTCATCACAGCCACAAACCGCGACCTGAAGGCTGAAGTTGAGGCCGGCCGATTTCGCCAGGACTTGTATTATCGACTCAACGTGTTTCCCATAGAAGTGCCGCCCCTTCGCAAGCGCAAAGAAGACATCCCATCGCTCGCGGGCCAATTCCTGCAACAGGCGTCGCGCAGATTCAATCGCCCCATCAAGGGACTGAGCCATGGCAATATCATATCCCTGCAGACCTACGATTGGCCGGGCAACGTGCGGGAGTTGTTGAATGTCATCGAACGCGCGGTCATCACGTCGCGCACGGGGGGGCTGCGTTTCGATCTACCGCGCGCCGATTCACGCAAGGTTCGCAGAGGCGACACGATCGCGACAACCTCGTCCGCCGCCGTAGTCTCCGACGCGGAGATGAAACAGCGTGAGCGTGAGAACATACTGGCCGCGCTCAACAGCACGAACTGGAGAGTTCATGGCCCAGGTGGCGCCGCTGAGCTTCTCGGAATGAGGCCGACAACATTGGCATCGAGAATCAAGAGAATGAACCTCGCGAAATCCGAGTCACCTGATTAGTTTGCTTCAGTCGCTGGGTCGGGGTGAGAACGTCCGTGTTGGGTTTCGAAGCTCCGGCGGACCTCACGGCACGGTACCGACGGCAGGATCGTCAACCGGAAAATCTCGTTGAATCGGTCCGCGTTCCTGCCGATACCACGGACATTGCTCGTCGCTCGAACCAGGATTGCAACATTCCGATGTTTACACTCTTTCAGCAGCCCGAGGACGCTCAAACACTGAACACAAGGTGCAAGGTGCTCTTGACTGAGATTCTCGCAGATGCGCCTGCGACGCGGGAATCAATCGAGATAGGCTCGGATTCGGAGCTGTTCAAAGAGCCCTCATCGGAAGGAAGCTTGTTTCTTTTGAGAGAGGGCACGTTGTCCTATTCTCGCGATGATCGCGTGCTCTTCCTTTATGAGGAGGGCGACTTGGTCGGCCTTGACCATTGCTTTGGCGCATTGCCAGGCCGAGTACATTCCGATTTTGCCGTCGTCGCGAATGAGTATGGCAGCGAAGGGCTGCTCGCCCACGTGAGCGCTGATCCGCATCTCTTCCGGCTATGGAACGAGTACCTGGCGTGCCAAATCGGCCTGTTCGCCTCGGTCAGCGCTAGCCTCATCAAGGTTGAGGCGAAGACAACACCGAAGTTTCAGCAGTACAACGAAGGAGATGTCATTATCAAGCAGGGCGAGGTGGACAACGACGTGTACACCCTTCTTGACGGGCACGCCGACGTATGCGTCGATCGCATCAAAGTAGGAGAAATTGACGCAGAGGAAATCTTCGGCACGATTGCCGCGCTGATGGACACTCCGCGGACAGCGACGGTGGTGGCCACGTGTGATTCAACGGTTCTCTCACTTCCCACCACGAGTTTTGTGGACCTCATAGAAGCTCGCCCAGCGACTGTACTGAAAATGGTCGAGGATATGGCGAGTAAGATTGTTCGGCTCAATGAGAAAGTAGTAAGCCTCCTTGGCAGCTCGGAGTAGCGCGCGCTTGGCGTTCAATCCTGGAACTTGGATTTCACGGTGCCGATGTTGAAAGGGTGTAGGGCTTGCGTACGCTTGTTGGCCAGGACATCCTCGACCGTCACTTTCAGAACATAGGCGCCGTCTAGCAATCGCGCGGGCAAGAGAATGCGCTGAGCCACGAAGAAATCCTCGCGGCGCCGAACACAAAAATCTTCGACTCTGGATTCCTCGAACTCCCACTCCAGTTTGCCGTCGGCCGTCAGGACTTCCAGCCGCGAGTTGAGAAGGGTGCGCATGCGGCCGTCGGGGCTCTGTTCCGACGAGAAGTTGTCGACGGCAAAATACACGATTGCCTGATTCTGTACGCCCGGTCTGAAAGCATCGGCAGGCAATTCGTCGAACATACCGAACGCCTGCACGCGTGAACACAGTGCGAAGGTCGGCACTGACAACTCAGCCCGAGCGCGAAGTTCCTGTCGCAACGCATCGACGGCCGTCAGCGCGTCGTCAATCGCGCCGGTGGGGTCTTCCATCGCGGTGCGCGTGGCGTCCATGGCTCTTACCGCGCTGCCCAAAAGCGCGGCGGGACCTTCCAGCATCCCTAGAGCACGCGCCGCGTCTGGCGCATCCTCGCCATCGGCCAGCCGCAGGAGCGCCAAACGCCACTGCGCCTGTAAATCGTTTGGAGCGTGCGCGCTGCGCTCGGCCAATCGCTCGATCATCGCGTCGATCTTGGCATCTTCACTCGACGTCGCTACGACGCCGATCGGCACATTCGCCACGCTGGTCGGGTCAGCAGGCGCCTCATCAGGCCGCGATGCGCGCGTCGGTGGCAGGGACCAGTCTTGATCGGCGCGAATGGAGACACTTACGATCCGCGGCACCCGTGCGGTTTCCGCGGACGGCGCAGCAGGCGGGTCTGGCGAACGCGGCGCGGGTTGCGGGGCCTGGTCCGCCACACTCGGACGCACCGGTTCCGCGACACCGCCGGTTTGAACACCGCCATCCGTGATGGGGCGTTCGATGGGGGGCGGCAGCGTTGTTTCGACGGGCGGCGCCTGTTCTTGCTCGATCTGGTCCAAGCGGTGAATGAACGCGAGCACCTCGTCCCGCGCTTGATCCACACGCTCAGCCTCAGCGGCTGCTATGTGCGTCACAGACTCGGTCGAGTTGTCCGCCACCGGTTTTTCCATGGCAGGGGTCTTGGCGTTCGGCGCGAACGCCGCCGCCATCCCCTCGGACCCCATCATCTGGCACCCGGCCGTCATACAGACCGACAAGGCGGCGACTGCGAACGTAGTTCGTCTCACTGAGTCTCTCGCTTCCTTCATGATGATGTTGCCAGTAAACTATGCTTGACTATGAACTTCTCAATGGCTGAGTTGACCGTGGAGGCGCCGGTCTTGGAGTCCAGGTCGGCGTCCAGTAGGTCTTGCAACTGATCCTCGCATCGCGTCACGGACATGCGTTGCATGCGCCGTGCAAAGACGTCCGGATCCGTCCAGAATGATCGGGCCATGGCGTGGGGAGATTCGCCCGCGTCGACCCGTTTCCTCGCCTCGAGCATGCGTCGTACGCCCCACGCCAAGCCGCCGATGGCGCGGCCTTGAGCGGAGCGATCCGTACTGATCACCTGATGCCACTCGTTGAGCGCATCTCGCGCCTTGCCTTCCGAAATCGCGTCCATGACCGCGAAGATAGTCTGCTCGCGGTATTGTCCGACGAGGTTGGCGACGTCCTCCGCCGAGATCTGGTCGCGAGACCCAACGTAGAGAGCGAGCTTGGCCAACTCCTGATCGAGGCCTTCCTGCGAGTTTCCCGCGTGATCGACGAGGTTGGCGGCCGCGCGTTGGTCGACACGCTTGCCCTGCTCGCTCTGTGCCCGCTGCATGATCCACGTCAGGAGCGCCCGACCCTTCGCCGGCTTGCAGTCGATAATCTCACCGATCTTGGCGACCGCTTTGTAGAATTTGGTGTTGGCTGCGAACAGGTTGCACAACAGAATCAGGCAACCCGACTCCGCGGGCGAGAAAGCGTAGCGCTCCAACACCGCTCTGTGTGCTTTGATGAAACCATCCGCGCTGTCGACGATTACGACGCGCCGGCCGCCGAGCAGCGAATAGGTCCGCACCGCGTCAAGTGCGTCGGCTGGCGCAAGTTTCTCACCATCCAGGCGGCATAGGTTCAGAGCAGGGTCACCACCGTCGAGTTCGCGATTCATGATGCGATTGAGCGCTTCCCGTCGAAGAAACGTGCTCTGTCCGAACAGTACGCAAATTGGTTTCAGCGCCATGCGTTCACTCATTTCGAAGGCTGCGGCTGGCGAAAATCGAAGGCCAGTCGCTTCAAATTGGCCAGCCGAAGGCGGGCCTTATCAATCGTGTCCTTCGCGTTGGGGTCCAGTGTCAGGGCCTTTTCGTAATGCTCGCGCGCCAGAATCTCATCACCTTGGTAGATAGAGACGTCACCGAGATTCAACCATGCCTCGACGTCCTTCGCGTCTGCCTGCACGATCCGACTCAGTTGTTGTACCGCGTCGCCGAATCGTCGTTGTCCGATGTACGCTGCAGCCAAGCCCTGACGCGCGTCGCGCGACCCCGGCTTCCGCAATAGTGCGAATTCGTACGCTTCCGCAGCCTTCTCGCCATCTCCTTGAGCGTACAGTGCCCCCCCAAGGCCGACAAGCGCTTCTGAGAAGTCAGGATCAGCCTCCAGAGCGTTTCTGAATCTAGAGGCCGCCAGGCGATGCTCGCCCCGCGCGGCGTGCTTGCGTCCTTGCTGATACAGCTTGAGGGCGCGATCCAACTCGGCCGCGTCGCCCTCGTCAGAGCCTGCGAACCGCGTGGGGGCCGCAAAGGCTGCGATGGGCAGTTCGACCGAACGCCGTTCAGCGGGCGGGCGGGGGAGTTCAATGCGAATTGCGGGTGACGTTACCTCGGACAAGTTCCCACCCATGTCGCGCACAGTCAGGCGAATCTCGACGTCCCCGACTACCGAATCCGGAACGCGCCAGTCGTGGGCGCCTGCGTTGGCGATGGGGCCGGTGAGTGTCTGCCAGCGCTCGCTCATCGCCTCCCGATACGAAAGCGAAATGGGCCGCTTCGCCAGGGCGTTGTCCATCGCGGACCACCGGATGTGCACAGACTGCGGCACCGTCGGCGGATCGTTTTGCCCAAGTTCGTGAAGTTGCACAACGGGGGGCGTGAAATCCACAAAGACCCAGCAATGCGGTGTGGTCGACGAACCCGGCACTTGACCGGACAC
>JAJDDU010000305.1 GCA_029260155.1 Phycisphaerae bacterium
GCGTCGATCAATTCGACGCGGGTCACGAAGCCGTTGCCCTGAGTTTCCCGTATCGTCACGCCATCCGCAAACACCGGCTGGTCAAAGCCAACGGAGATAAACTCTTGCGTCCCGTCGAATTGCAATGGCGCCCAAGCCGAACCACAATCGCAGTAGATAAACGTATCGGGTGGACCAAGCGCCTGAGCTGCCGAATAATGCCCGGGACTGGGAGTATACTCCGAACTGAAATCGAGGACGGTTGACGCCCATTGATCGATGGATGCGCCGCCGAATACGTCACAGCCGTCTGGCACACCGTTGTCGTTGCAGTCGGCACTGCCACTGGCGATGTCGCATTCGTCGGGGATGAGGTTAGCATTGCAGTCGTCGCTGGTGATGCCGGCGATGTCGCAGTCGTCGGGGATCGCGTTCAGGTTGCAGTCGGCAAGCGTCGACTCGATGCTCAGCGACCACGCGGTGAGTGAACCCTCGTATCCGATGAAACCGTCGAAGATTTCGAGAGTCCATTCGCCGGCCGCGTCCAGACCGTCAAACGCTGAAAGCGCTTCGAGCGGCAGAAATATCCCTTCGTTCATAGCAACACACGGGAGCGTGGCGACAGCCTCGTCGTCAAACAGCGTGCCGCCGAAGCCGCAGGTGCCCGGGCAATCCCCACAGGGCCCGTAGTAGTACACATCTACGGTGATTTCGCCGTGGGTCAGGGAGATGATCAGGTCGCCGAGAAATTCGTGGGTGAGGGTAACGCCCAGGTCCACATCGAGAACGGTACCGCCTTCCGGGATGTTGAAGGTGCGGCTGATCGTGACGCCGTCGAGAATCGGCTCCGGCGGATCTACCACGAAACTGTAGTCGTTACGGATTGCCACCTCGCACTCGTCGGGGACTTCGTTCCCGTTGCAGTCAAGGCTGGTGCCATCGGCTATGTCCAAAGGGTCGGGTGTGCCGCTGTCGTTGCAGTCGGTACTGCTGGCCGTGCCGCCCTCCTGCCGGATCTCCGGTGTTGTTTCAACGGCTCGGTTAACCAGCTCGCCCTTCGCGGTTGACGTGGGACGTCTTTCCCCGCCTGCTTCAAACCCCTGGCTGGCGTGCGTGCTCGCCGGTACGCCGAGCAAAGCCAGAGTGCCCAGCAGCATAAATGAACATTGCCTTGTCATGAATTCCCTCCAGGAGACCAGCGCGGCACGCGCTGGCGATGTTGATCAATGCAGTCTCAGCAACTCGTTTGCTATTCGTATTGACGGCTCAAGGGGATCGGAGATTAATCCACTTCCTCCTCTTCCTCGTCCACGCGCTCGCAGTGGTTGGCGGACTCGTCGCACGTCTGTCCTTCCGGGCAGTCGCCTTCACTGGCACACGTGGCTTTCGGTTCACAGCGGCCGCGGGTATCATCGCAGAATTCGTCGTCGGCACACGAGCTATCGGAAACGCACTCAGGCGCCCGCTCACACATTCCATTTATCTCGCAGACCTGTTCCGGCGGACAATCTGTTTCTGGCCCACATTCCGGGTTCCTCTCACAACGTCGCGAGGACTGGTTGCACGACTCGTCCAAGTCGCAGTCGCTGTCGCCGTCGCAAACGGTTTTCGTCTCGCACCGTCCGAGTGTACGATTGCATAGCTCAAGCGGTTGGCACTGGCTGTCAATGGAGCACTCCGGGCGCGGCACGCACTTGTCCCATTGCCGATCACAAAGCTCGCTTGGCCTGCATTCACTGTCGAAATCGCATTCGAACCGTTCACACTTGCCCCTGGTGCGGTTACAGCGCTCGCCCGTGCGGCAATCACTGTCTCTTATGCACTGCTGGATCGGTCCGCAGGTATTGCCGGCGGTGCAGATCTCATCCGAAAAGCAGTCGCTGTTGGTGGTGCAATCGAGAATGCGTTCGCAACGGCCGCGTCCGGTGTTGCACTCGTATCCTGAACGGCAGCCGCTATCCCTTATGCACTGGCAATTGCCACTTGGTCCTTCGCAAACCTGGCCCGATTCGCAATCCGAATCACCGCCGCATGATTCCTGGCACTGACTGTATTCGTTGCAGACCTCGCCATCGTCACAATCGAAGTCGCTACCGCCGCCGCCGCACAAAGAGCGGCATGTGCCGTCATCGCACCAGTTGCCCTCTCCGCAATCGGTGTCGGATTCACACTCGGGCTCGATGTCCTCATCATCTTCGTCCGGTATTCCGTCACCGTCGTCGTCATCGTCTTCGTCGTCGGGTATTCCGTCACCGTCGTCGTCGTCATCTTCGTCGTTATCCTTGCCGTCGCCGTCGATGTCGTCGTCGTCATCATTGTCGATACCGTCGCCGTCGACGTCCCGATCGATGCCATTGGGTTCGCCATCCCCATCGACATCCGGGTCTTCCTCGTTGGGAACGCCGTCTCCGTCGATGTCGAGGCAGTCGCCTCCTTGAAAGGCATCCGTGCCGGCCAGGATTTCATCCAAGTCGGAGCAGCCATCGCCATCACTGTCGATCGCATACAGCAGGGCGAAACCCAGGCTGCCGCCGCAATCGCTGCATGACGTGTTGTCGCCGAGATAGGTATCTCCCTGTTCGGCGCACGCTGCGGAGGAGACAAGCAGGCAACCGTCCGGCAGACAGCAGGCCCCAATCTGCCCGAGTTGGGAAGCGGTACCCGAAGGCTGCGTTGATCCACCGCCAACGACCGCTTCGGCTGGATCGACGGTTGCGCCTGTCGCTCCGCTCAACGCCCCGTCGTCGAAAGCCGGCCCCTCGACATCCGCCAGCATGATTGGAGCACAGCTTGCCGCGAGCAAGAGCGTTGCGGCGATCACGCCACCGGATACGCTTCTATGTAGCTGTTGCATCTTCATCTCGTTCAACTCAATCGCAGAACCCAACGCAGGACTAATCGACGATCACGGTGTACGTAACCGTGACTTCGCAAACGTCCGCGCTAAGCCCGCCAATCGTGATCTGGGCGTTGTCGACCGGTGGCACGGGGTACGTGAGAGTGATAGGAGCCATGGTACCAATCGCCGACTGATCGCCGTCACAACCGGAATCGTGGTCGTTCTCGGACATAGGCTCACTGCTAAACACAATGTTCTGTGTGCCTTCCAGACGATAGGTCTGCTCAGCGGGACGAGGGAATGGCGTATCACTAGGAACAACGAAGGCGTCGGGCATTTGAATCATCCATTGGCAATCGGTTTCCCAATCACCGGGCGTGGGCGGGAAGCAATTATCTAGATACACATTATCATGTTCTTCCCTAAGGCATTCGTGTCTGTACACTTCTTTCGCCTCAGTCGTATCACCGGGACCAAAGGTCAAGAATACCCCCTCTTTCCATTCGAAGAAGCCGGCATGGCCAGCCAATTCGAAGCCACACACGTTGGATGGAATAAAGATGGAATCGATCCTAACCGTTACGTTCTGGTCTTGCGTCAATGGCTTACGCCCGACGGCAAGCTCCTCGCCATCGCCACAGTTGGCAGGCGTTACGCTGCAGTCAAGGTCGGTATCAAATCTCCCCGGATGGGTGGTATCATTGGCGTCGTCGGGATGGCTCGGGTCTAAACCGTCTTCGCCTAGCCACTCCTCCCCGTCGGTGAGATCGTCGGTGTCGGAGTGGGCCATCAGCAAGTTGGACGTCGCCTCTTCTATAGCTTGACCTGTCACCCGAATCTGCCACACAGTAGTGACTTCGAACCCGTCCTCAAGTCCATCGTTATCGGTATCGCTGTCGATCAGAATGGAACCATAGGTCGTTGTCGGCTCGACATAGGCGCATTGGGTAGGATCTTCGGAGAGCGCACATCGCGCCAGAAAGTCTGCATACACGGTGAAGTAGTTGTCGGGATCGAATTCCTCTGCGTCGAACAAGTCGTCACCGTCCGTATCATGCTCTCGCGGGTGTGAGTTCAGGAACTTCTCGAGAAGGTCGGGCAAACCGTCACCGTCGGTATCCGGGTTGTTGGGGTCGGAATGAGCCGTACTATTACAAACGGGTGGATCATCGGTGGAACAATCACCAGGGGGAATGGTTGTGACGTTGCCGTCGAGATCGGTTGTTACCACTTGCCAACCCTGTAGTTCCTCGAGGTCACTCAATCCGTCGTTATCTGAATCCAGCACCGAGGAGGCATCGTCCGGATCGTTGGGGTTGGATCCCAGCCATGCTTCGCGGCCATCGCGAATGCCGTCATCGTCCGTGTCAGCGTCCAGTGGGTTGGTCGCGTACCGGAAATTGTGATCCACCAAACCCGGGCTCGAGCCGTCGTAGGGGTCAATTGGTAACACCGGCACGTTTCCATTTACTTCGTCCGTGTCGGTAAGGCCGTCACCGTCAGTATCACGCTTGCGCGGATCCATCCCGAAGGTCATCTCGAACTTGTCATCGAGTTCGTCGAGGTCGGAGTCCGCGGCCACGGGATCCGAATAGACTCTTCGCACCAGTTGCTCTTCCACCAGGACATCCCATCCCACGCGGGTTTCGTCGTAGTCTCCGATTAGATCTCCGTCGGTGTCCCAGCCATCCGCGATTCCATCTCCGTCGGAGTCCCGACCATCGTCGGAACTTCCGTAAATGCCCTCGACGCGCGCGTAGAGTAGATCCTGGTCGTCGTCCGCTTCAAGAGACATGGAGTAGTTTTGCCCACCCAGCAGACGAAGCTCGCTGAAGTTGGTGTACTTCGGCGTACCCAACGGCGTGGTCACGACCCAGAATCTTCGTACGGTCGCACCCTGGTTCTCGATCTCCGGATCCGTCTGCACACCACGCACACGCATCAGCTGTTCCACGGTGACGTCATCGCCGTCCGTATCAAGATCCTGATAATACGTGCCGTACGAGTTCTGAATGTCCGGGCCGCTCAGGTCGGCCGCGAAGGCTTCGTTGTTTGGGTTGTCCGCCCTGGCGATGCCGATGATATCCTCCAGCGCGGTTTGCATCGAAATTCCCAGCGGCGCGCCGGTGGCTATATCAAAGCGACCAGCGGTGGCCACACGGTAGGTTTCGACTTCGCCATTTCCATAGTCAATAACGATGCCCGCAGTCTTGTCGTTCGTCTCTTGCGATGAAAACGCAAACAGACGACCATCTTCCGCACGGATGTTGAAGTTGGAGAGCTTCAAGGTAATGGCCTGGGCTGATTCTCTCAGTTGGCGCGCTACCTCCGGGAAGATCTGTACGTCTTTGAAGATGAAGGGACCACGGTCGCTGTCAAACGGTCCCATGTTCAGGTTGATGTCCTCACCAAGCGAGACAGTCCGTTCAGGCAGCAGCGTGGCCACTGGAACGTCGACCCTGCGGGCTGGATCGCGGACGAGTGCGACGATTTCCATGTCGGAAAGGGTGAATGCCACGTCGCCGTCGTTGGTTATGGTGACAGCCACCAGCATATCCGCATCTTCAATCGTCCGGGTGTAGGACGTGTTCTGACTCTCTTCGTTGGCAAACGCAATTGACTCCTGCTCCTCGTCTGAAGCACTCTCGACGGAAGAACGATCCAGAGTGGCCGAGTAACCGCGCGACCTTGTCTGTTCAAAACCAATTGTGGTGGTGAGCGTGGCGGAATATCCGTTATCCCAACCCACTTCAAGGGCCAATTCCTGGCTGAATGTATCCGTGTTTTCGCTTGTACGCGTGTCGGACGTGCTGAAGCTGCGTTCCTCGCTTTGGGATAGCGTGGTGGTGGCCGATCGTTCCCTGGTTTGCGTCATCCCAGTTTCATCCGTGAACTCGAATCGCTCGTCAAGAAAGAGGCTGATCTCACCGACCTTGATTTGCGGACGGGGCAGGTCGGCGATTCGCGGGTTGCGGTTGCGCTCGAACAGCTCCACGTTATCTGGAATCTGGTCGCCGTCGGTATCCGCGAGGATCGCCGACGTCTTGAAGAACTCGATCTCTAAAAGATCACTGATGCCATCACCGTCGGTGTCCTGCTTACGCGGATCGCTGTACCAGATGTTGAATTCATCAAAGTCAGACACCTGGTCGGCGTCGGTGTCGTCGGTTCTCGGGTCGAAGTTGTGACGGTTTTCGTCGCCGTCCCAGATGCCATCGCCGTCGGTGTCCTTGCTGAACGGATCACTGGTTACGTGCGCGGTACTCGTGGTGCCGTCGTCGAACTCGACGGTCACGAACCAGCCTAGTCCCTCGAACCAGTCGGCGAATCCATCACCGTCTGTGTCGACCTGCTCATCCAGCGGGATGGGACCGACGGCCAAGCCATAGACCTGGCCGATTCCGATCGATCCAATGGCCGTGCTCTCACCGGTAAAGGGCTCAATGCGAATGAGCTGCCCTGTGAGGCGATCCGCGCCGTAAAGCGTTCGGAATCCGGCGTTGAAGGCGAGACCCTGGACGGTATTGAATGCGAGCGCTCCTCGTTCCGTGACCGCGCCCGTCGCAGGGTTGATGGTCACGAGTCGCTCATCATTGCTTCCATGCAGCGTGCCCGTGTTGGGGTCGAAGGCGAGACTCCAGATCTGGTGGTCCCCGGTGCTTCCTACGACAGTCCCCGCGCCAGTGGCGGTGTCGATGCGCACGAGTTGACGAGGCGTAACGGTCGTGCCGTACAGGGTGTCGGTGTTGACGTCGAAGGCGAGACCGCGAACGTCGAATTCACCCAAGGGTCCGACAACGGTGGCCGCGCCGGTTTCGATGTCGATACGCACGAGCTGACGCGGAATGAGTGTCGTTCCGTAAAGGGTGTCGGTATTCGTGTTGAACGCGAGGCTTCGGATCAGGGGGACGCCGAGGGATCCCACAGCGGTGCCCTCGCCGGTGGTGGGTTCGATGACGACAAGGGCATCTGTGCTGTCATCCACCGTGTACAGCTTCGCCTCGGGATTGATCACTGGCGGTGTCCCGCGGAATGTCGCCCGGGACGGGTCGAAACCGATCGGTGGAGGCAGCAGCCCATCCGGGGGAGCGAGGGGATTGCCCGCCGAATCGCGTACGTTGACGACGTGTACAGTGTACAGATCGGGCGCCTGACTGAGCGTCACCAGTTCCACCCACGTTTGATCTACGTTGGGAACAGCGTCCCACACGCGCAGGTAGCCGGTGTCACTCCCCGAGATCTCGTAGTACAAGGGATTGTCCATCCCCTGCCCCATGACCTTGCTGAACGCGACAACCACACTGTAGTTGCCGGTCGACACGGCACCGACCACGCGGGGCAGTTCATCCGGTCCGCCGACGATCAACTGGCCGAGAAACGTGAATCCTCCGTGCGCGCCGACGATCAGGTTGCCGGCTAGGTCCGTCACGCCGGGGGACACGGACACGGTGTAAGTCGTGCCCGCCTGCTGTGTCTGCGTGGCGAGTTCTACCTGCGTTCCGAACGATCGCGACTCGACACCAACCACCGCGAGCGGTGGGTCTATGACAAAATCCTGGGGAAACACGGCACTAGCAGAAACGGGTTCGTTGAACGTGACCACAATAGTGTTCGCACCCTGGGATTCGACTGAATCCACGCTCGGCCCAACAATGTCCACTGCGGCGATACCTTCGAACACGTCCTCGTCGCGAGTCGGATCGATCAGGAAAGGATCGGATGCAGTGAACGAATTCTTGACCCGCGCGGTGTAGGAAACCTGACGCATGAATTCCTGATCGCTCAGGCGGAGACGCACCGAATAGCCGTCGGGGCTCACGATGGCAGCGCCGGGAGCGAGGGCTGGCTCGAGCACGTAGTGATTCAGTGTACTCAAGTCCGCGGGATCCATGTTGCGGCTAAACGTCAGGAGGATTTCCTGGCTGGATAGCGCGATCGCTCTTTCTAGAAAGGTCTCGTCCTCGTCACGCCCGTCGAAAATGATGCTCTGACTGGAAAGTGGCGCGGTGCCGTCGTCAGTCCCACCTTCGCTACCGCCAGCCGCCGGATCACTCATGCGAATCGTATATTCAACCCTGCTCTGCCGGTCCGTGGTGAGGTAGACGCTTCGATCGTCTGATCCGATCGCCGCCGCAACCACGGGGAGTGGCTCGCCGTTCGAAGAGACGATTCGGTAGTCGGTCGGCTCAACCGCACGCGTTGGGACAGCGCCGTCAAAATCGACGCGCACATAATGAGCGCTCAGCGCGCTCGCCGCCATGGCTTTGCCCGCTTCCGGTGCGTTTCGGCCCGTCGCCAGATCCAGGCGCCCGCAAGCCGTTCCCAGAAAGGACGCGGACACAACCACCAGGGACAACGACCTGCGTAGCCTACAATCGATTTTCAAAGTTGCTCCTTCCATCACCTTCACCGTGGACCGCAAACGATCGGTTTCATGCTCGCGGTAGTTTGGCCAAGCCCCGGCCGAGACCAGACGAACAGTCGTATTAAGATTGCGGTTCGACGCGCATGCCAAAGATGGACAATACAGCCGCTTCGGCGGCTACTGTCGTTCCCGGTCGCATGCGATGATTCCTGTACACCCCGGTGCCATGCACCAAAACTTCGCGCACCGATCTCCCGGACGCGCGGCCGTCGAACTCGATCTAAACTGCCCTGGGAGAGATTCACACCAATGGCCGCGAACAAGTCCTTTCCCCTCACCAAGCAAACGGAATAGAGCCTTCCCGTGCGTCCATTTTTCGAAGATTTTCTTGTCGCCACGCAAGAAACTGCCTAGCCGTTCCCATGTTCATGCGGTCTTGGGTGAGCAAAATGGCAGCTTTATGAGTTAGGGATCAAGATTTGAACGCGTCGAACCGGTACCTGGATCGCAAGCGGGCGGCCGAGCTGACCACACTGAAACCCTTAGCAGGAAAGCACTTATCATCGGCGAGTGGCGGAACGATTCGAATTGCAGATCGTGAGCCGGCCATCGAGGTCAGCCATCAAGAAGTAATAGCTGGAAACGCCCCTTCTCGACACGTAAACTGGTGGAAACTGGGACAGCGTACAGATCCTGGTGAACCGGTGTCAGCCGCGACTGGGCGCATGGTTCGCAACGTGTAGCCTCGTGATCGTGACCGATGGCGGAAAAACAGCAAAACGCTCAATCGATGCCCGGTCGTTTAGACCTTACGCCACTTGTCTACGATGAGATGCGTCGGTTGGCTGGCGCCTTCCTCGGAAGCGATCGTGATCGACATACGCTTCAGGCGTCCGCGCTGGTCATCGAAGCCTACTTGAAGCTCGCGCGACAGTCTCGATTGGGCGACCTCGCCCGCGAGGACTTTCTGCGGCTCGCCGCGCGGGTGAGGCGCAACATCCTTGTCGACCATGTTCGTACCGCCAAGGCCGAGAAACGTGGCGGCGACTGGCACCGCATATCGCTGACAGCCGTCAACAGAAGCGGCTCACAAATCGACATCGACGTTCTGGCCCTCGATGAGGCTATCGAAGAACTTGCCAAGCTCAGTGAGCGTAAGGCCCGATTGATCGAACTTCGCTTCTTCGGCGGCCTGACCGAGGCGGAAGCGGCTGATGTGCTAAAGATTTCGCGAGCAGAGGCCACGCGGCAGTGGCGTCTCGCGAGAGCCTGGCTTCAGAACAGGCTTCGCGACGGCGGTGACCCACTGTGATGCTCGAACCAGAGCAATTCAAACGGATCGAGGAGATCTTCGAATCCGTCATCGAACTACCACCTTCTGAACGCGAAGACCATCTTGAGCAGTCATGCAAGGACAATCCGCACCTTCTTCAACAGGTCAGAGTCCTTCTCGATGAAGATGCGGTGCGGGAAATCGACGCCCCCACGAAAGGGCTCGTCAGCCACTTCGATCTACCGGTCAGAGTTCCCGGTCTGCACGCGCTTCCGGAGCGCATCGGACGCTACCGCATCATCAAGGAATGCGGTCACGGCGGAATGGGCACCGTGTACGAAGCTGTGCAGGACAGCCCGGAACGGCGCGTCGCACTCAAGATGATCCGCCCCGGAATGATGTCACCGCAGTTGATGCAACGGTTCCGATACGAGACCGAATTCCTCGGTCGATTGCAGCATGCCGGGGTAGGCCAGATCTTCGAGGCGGACGTCATCGACCTCGGCGCCGGTGAGCAGCCCTACTTTGTTATGGAGTTTGTTGACGGCGCACCGTTGCTGGAACACATCCGGCAGGAGCAGCTCGGAACCAGTCAGCGTTTGATGTTGTTCGTGTTGGTCTGCGACGCCGTTCATCATGCCCACCAGCGCGGCGTGATCCATCGCGATCTCAAACCTGAGAATATCCTGGTGGTACCCGCGGAGCCGGAAAGCGGTGGCAGCAGCGTCGGACATTACGCCTCGATGGTGGGTCAACCGAAGGTCTTGGACTTTGGTATCGCGCGGGCAACAGACGTCGATCTGCAGGCAACGATGCAAACGGATGCTGGCGCGCTGGTCGGCACGTTGCAGTACATGAGTCCGGAACAGGCTGCGGGAGACTCACAGTGCCTTGATGTTCGGAGCGACATCTATGCGCTCGGCGTGATTCTGTTCGAAGTGCTGAGCGACAAGACGCCCTACGAACTGAAGGGCAAGAATATCGCGGAGTCGATTCAGATTATTCGCGAACACGATCCATCGCGCTTGAGTTCGATCCACTCACGTTTTCGGGGCGACCTGGAGACGATCGTCGGCAAGTGCCTCGAAAAGGAACCGGAGGGAAGATATGCTTCCGCTTCCGATCTGGCCGCGGATGTCCGCCGTCATCTTCAGGATGAGCCCATTTCCGCCCGACCACCAAGCACTTGGTATCAGCTCCGCAAGTTCTCGCGTCGTAACCGCCACCTTGTGCTTGGCGTGGCCGCCACCATGTTGGCACTGGCGATTGGCTTGATAGGCACCATAGTGTATGCCGTGCGTGCGGGTAAAAGTGAGTTGAATTCGCAGCGGCAGGCATACGTAGGCAACATCTCCGCGGCCTCCGGACTGGTCATGACGGATCCGCACGGGGCGAGAACACATCTTGAACGCATTCCCACGGCCCAGCGAGAATGGGAATGGAATCACCTGTACAGCGCTCTGAACCGGCATGACATGATCTACTCCGCTTCGGCACCATCGAAGGGCCACGAAATCGTCGTAACGCCGGACGGTCGGCACGTTGTGTCTGCGTTGGAGAATAACCGGCTTGCTGTTTGGGAGGTCGATACAGGCAGGCTTGTTCGAGAGTTGCCGATCGAAGAGGGTATTAACGTGATAGCTGGTCCGCTGTTCGGGCTGGCGAAGATCGCCATAGGTACCAGCGATCATCGCACACTGATCTGGGATTTCTCAGATCAGCCCCCGCGTGAGGTGTTTGAAATGTCGGACCAGCTGGTCATTCACAAGCTGGCCTGGAGCCATGATTCCGGTACGCTTGCTATCGGCACAAGCAGGCGAAGAGGGCACGGCCCCGATCGGCAGGAGGGTCGAATCGTATTTCTTCGAAACGAAGTCATTACGGGTGAAGTGGCATTCCGCGAATATGAGGAACTGATGGGAATGGCGTTTAGTCCCGATGGAAAGAAGCTCATTGCTTTGATGCCAGGACTCACGCAAATCGATGTTGCTTCGTGCCGCAAGATCTCAAGTGTGACCATCGACGGAGGGATCGGCCTTGCTGTTTCGCCAACGGGGATACACGCTTACGTAGCCAACGAGTGGAGAGTTATCAACCCTGTAGAGCTGAAAACGATGGAGTCGACAGCGAGGTATACAGGACACCAGGGTGCCGTTCATCGAATCGCATGCTCGTACGACGGCACAATGCTTGCCACGTCAAGCGGCGACAACGAAATACGTCTGTGGAATACATCGGACGGCCAAACCATGGCCGTGATCGCGATTGATTCGATGACGCCAGTTGCCTTCGATCCGGATTCATCGCAGCTTTTCTATCGCAACGGTGGGAAACTCCGCTCCTGGTCGCTTTCTATCGAGTCATCAACGGTCCTGAGCGGACACGAGAGCTTTGTCTATCACACGAATTGGTCTAATGACGGAAACATACTCTTTTCGGGCGAACGATTCGATAACCATGTCATAGCGTGGGATCCCATCGCAGGCCGGGCTATTCGAAAATACACGCTCCCAGATTTGCCGGCGAGCCTGTACCTCCGCGCTGACAAGCGGCAGATCTCCGTGGCACTTCCTGGAGGGCCAGCGACGCTGGACTTGGTTACCGGTGAATGCCGCCCACATACTGACATGCGGCATCAGGTGTTGAACGGGCGCTTCGATACGTTTGATGTTATAGATGCGTCGGGCAAGCGCTTTGCCCGCGGCGGGCATGGCGGTCATGATGTTGTTCTGGGCAAGTTACAGCAAGAAGAAGCTGGCCTGTTCTTTAGCGACCATGAAATTGCGAGACTCAAGGGGCAGTACAACGGCGTCGCATTCAGCCCGGACATGCGATGGCTTGCTGCCGGAGGCGACCCGTTCATCGATGTGTGGGAAGTCGAGTCGATAGAGCACGTGGCGCGCCTTCACGGCCACAAGTTGGCCGTCTATGCCGTCGATTTCAGCCCC
>JAJDDU010000306.1 GCA_029260155.1 Phycisphaerae bacterium
CACTGATGTTGTGGCAACTCTTGATAGTGTAGCAGATGAGGGGATCGAGCTCGCTGAAGGCACGCCGCATGCGATCAAGGTGATCGAGAAACGTGCGGCTGGAGTAGATGTACAGCGGCGTCCCGTGCGCCTCGGTGATGGTCGCAATGGGAACGTCTTCGCAGTGCAGTTCATTATTCGTGTAGTGAAAGTGGTCCATGGTTGGCGAATGGTACACGGCGGGGCCACCCTTGGACACCTCCGGGACCCGCAGGGTGATGTCCGCGGGCGTCGACCACGAAAAAGCCGCCGCGGGAGATGTGGGGGTCTCCCACGGCGGAAATCGGTCCGGTCCGCAGCCGGTTATCTGCAACCCCACTGGCCGCGATGCCAGAGCCGTTAATCTCGTTGGACAGACGCGGGTCCGACGTGACATCTGGTCGTCGCCGGGCGCCCGCGTCAGTCACCGGATCTCCTCGAAGCGCAATCGTCGTTGCCGGCTCTCGTCTTGTCGTCGAAGCGAACCCCCGGCACGCTCCTTCCCCATTGCCTTGGCACGAAAACGCGGGGCGTACGCATTGCGCCAGCCGGATAGCACCAATAGAAGCATGAATACATCGCCGTATCCCCGGTGCTCGGGGGAACTGCGCTTTCGACGGACGACCGTGCGGCAACATGCACGCGATGAGGAGACCTCTGGAACCCGATGTTCCGAAGGAGATTCTTGCGACCGATTGTGACGCCACTGTCCGTTGGGGGTGACGTCGTCATGTGTCGATTGCGGGGTGGCTGGCAATGCTGTCCCCAATGGGACGGGACAAGGGTTCCTTGCCGTACACCAATTATTCAGCGCCCATTCCGAGAGGCAAGCGACAAATCAAGACAAGGTGAGAATCGATGTAACGTTTTTTGGAGAAGGATGTTGGAAATGCGCGTCGCCGCGTGATGCGTCAGCGGCGGTCGCGAATCTGCAATGTCACGGCGTCGACGCGGCCGGTCTTGAGATCGTAGTTGAATTCCAACGCCCGCAGCTGGCCTGTGCCGGAATCCAGACCGTAGATTTCGGCGTCCCGATCCGGGGTGCCGTAGACCCTTAACAGGTCGCTGTTGTCGTATTTCACGACTCGATATGCGTCCACGGTGAAATCGTTGTCCGCAAGTCGCACTCCGCCGGTGGCTTCCAGTTGGCGGATATCGGTGATGCTCATGCCACCGACGCTCGCGGGTGCGGACGGATCCGAATCGGCGAATTCCACGACAAGTGCCCCGCAGTCCAAACGGGTCCGTCGGCCTTTGCTCTTGTCGCCGCCGGACGGAGATCGGGTGCTCGCAAGCTGCTCACCGGCGAGCGCCATCTCGTCGCCGCGGCGGTGGTCGAGATGGACGTCGTCGCGGAAATCGGCCCGATTCCGTGCCTGGTGGTACGAAAGCGACCCGGACCAGGAGATATACGTCTGCGAAGGCAGACCGTCCGCTGCTGACGTGAAGAGTGACTCACGTTTGGGCTCATCGCTCGTCGCCGCCGCGCGCCGCTCGTAGTCTTCAATCAGAAGCGACCCACCTCCTGGAACATTGAGCAAGTCGGCGCGCAGGTCTACGGTCAGCTTGTCGGCTGCGAAGCGGTTGCGCTTGGTGACTTTGCCGGTCAACGAATCCACCGTGGTGAATACACAAACCACGTCACGCGATGCCACGACGTAGACGGGTTCCCGACCGAGCTTGGACGCGTCTGCATCTTCATCCTCCGCCATGTCCGGGGCGACGTCGACAAAGTCCATGACCAGTTCCTCGCAGTCAAACGCGACGGTCTCATGCTGAGGCAACGCGGTGTTGGTCAGACGCTGCCGGCTGACTGCGTGAACGTCCCCCAAGAAACGCGCGGTGTTGCGACGACCACTAAACGACATCGTCTTCGTCCAGGACACCTCGATTGGCAAGGCGGTATCCAAGCGCGCCCCATCGAGCCCGCGTCGCGTGAGCAAACGGATCTCGCCCGCTCCGAAGACGTCCGCGCTTTCCGCCAGGACATCGGCGTCGATGCGATGCGCCGTGATCGATCGGCCGTCCAACGCAACAAACGCTGGACCGTTGTCCGGGCCGGTAACGCGCGCAACGCTGATGTCCCCGCCGTTCACCAACTCCGCCACAAGCGATTCGGCGCTGAGTTCCAGATTCCGAGTTGGGTCCGAGGCCGTGACATTGCCCACCGCCGCCAACCACTCAAGGCCAACCGTGTACTCGCTTTCGTCGGCCCGGTCAGCGCCGATCGGAGTGTCTACGGTCGCACTGCGCTTGGCAACGGGTGCCATCTCCAGCATGACGTAGTCTGTTGCCGTCACCAGCAAATCGCCGCGAGAGATGACCACGTCTCCGCGCACATCAGCAGTCCGCGGGGATGGCCGACCGTCCGGTCCGGGTACGAATTCCAGATGAAGCCTTGCGCACGTGATGCGGTCATTCGCCCCATCGCCCTTGCGGACGAGCAATACGCTCCCTTGCGCGTCGAGCGTCCGTAGATTCATGGCAGCAGCGTCCGCCGCCGTGGGCTCTGCGAACTCAAGTGCCAAGACGTCGCCCGCGAGCAACTCGTCGCCGCGACGGAACACCACGTCACCGGTAAACCTAGCCGAACGCACGTAGTCTTTCGTTGATGCACTTACTGCACCAGACACGGCATCGGTCGATGGTCGTACACTCTTGCCGAGGACGAACTCCGCCACCTCCTCGAAGCGGAGGTCCACTGCGTCAGAATCGCCCTCGTTCCCACCCGGCGTTTCCAACGTTCCCACCCAGCGAGCGGGACCATCGATCCGCGCTGTCTGCCCGTCACCATCGATGAACATGTCGCCGCCGACGAGCGTGCCACGGTCTTTCAGTGTGAATACCACCCGATCGTCGCCTGACCCGCTGACCCATACGCCGCCGGTGTCGCGATGCACTTCCAGCTTGCGGCACGTCACTTCCCCCAGCCGATCGACCAGGCGAACCTCTTTACCGGTGGCCAGCATCCGCAAACGCGGCGTGGTCGAATCCTGCGAGCGATCCTCATGCTCGGGGCGAATGACAAGTCTCCCCGACCATTCGAGGGTCACGTGATCGTCGCGGACTTCAGCGTCGCCGGTCGCGTCGTTCTCGCGCGGCGCGCTTGATCGGCCCGCGCGCGCCGCTTCGCGCTGTTCGCGGCTGAAGTCAAATAAAACGCGCACGCTGTCCGCCGCCAGTCGCTGTACGTTTTGAACACCCTCGAACCGCCGAACGGCCACGGCGTCTTCGATTTCGGCGACGTACGTATCAAGGCGCTGATCGACCCCCTTGTCCCCCGGTTTCCTTGGTCCCTCGATCTCTTGTTCCCTCGTCTCCTCTTTCCCTTGCCCCCCAATCAATGACTGCATGCCACGCACGCGTATCGATCCGCCTTGGGCAATCTCGAAGTGTTCCACGCGATTGTCGAATTGGTTGTACGCGAGATGCAATCCCCGACCGTCGACTTCCGCCTCCCGCATGCGCAGCGTGAACGGTCCATCCGTATCGAGCCGCCCCTCGCTCTTGTCGAACGAGACCGAGTCAAAAGTCAGGCGGACCATCCGCGATTCGTCATTCGCGTCATAGTCCACGTTGGCTGGCAGCGCGTCTCGTTCCGCCTCAGACAAGCGGTCCACATCCACCCGCACGTCGCCGTTGAGCCTCCCACGTCGAGGTTCGGTTCTCTTTCCCGTCTTGACGATCTCGATCACGCCGGAATCAGCCCGTATTCGAATGCGCTGACCGTCGGGCGTTAGCAGCCTGATCTCGGGTTTGTCGACCTCGATCTGCTGAGTGTCGCCCTCGGCATCGCCGACCGGACGCCACCCCGTGCTCTCCAGCTCCATCCGGGCGCGGTTCGTTCCCGGTTCGTAGTCAATGATACGAAATTCACCGCCCTCGCCCAATGGCTGATCCCCGATGGTCCTCGGCGATGACCCCGCATCCGACGGAACGGACACTACCGGATCGACGCGCAACGCTTCGTCGCCGGTTGCAGCCAACTCGTCTGGGCCGGTGGAGTACTGATAGACTGCGAACAGAACGCCGATGATCGCGAGCGTCGACACCGCCAGCACCACCGATCGAACGATGGCGTACCCGCCTCGGAGAAACTTGTTGTCGCTATTTGCGGGCATGGTTGTCTCGCTTCTGCCTACGCAACAGGAGCTCGATGACCTCGGCCACCGCACCCGCTCCACCGCGCCGTCGGGTCACGTAATCGGCGACCCGCTTCAACCCCGGTGCTGCATTGCCCACGGCGACGCCAAACCCGCATGCCTGCACAGCGGGCACGTCCGGCAGATCGTCGCCCGCATAACAGCATTCGTCAGCCGAGACGCTCAGTTCTTCCAGCAACGTACTTAGGCCGGCAGCTTTGTCGCCGATACCCTGCCGCACAACGGCGATCCCCAACTCCGCCGCACGACGATCCACGATCATCGAGCGTCGGCCCGACAGGATCGCCACCCGGTGTCCCGCGCCGATCCACCGCTTGATCGCGTGGCCGTCTTGGATATTGAAGGACATGATGCGGCCCTGATCGTCGTTGTAGACAACGTCGCCCGGAGTAAGGACTCCGTCGCAATCGAGCACCAGTAGTCGTATTTCGCCAAGGTTCATGTACACCGCCATCATATACTTTTCAGCAAGTGACCAGCATTCTAGGCCGCTCGGATCGTTCCGACCACCCCCACCACGACCGGCGGCTCACCCCCGAAGCACTGGCGGACAAGCCGCCAGTGGCACCTGACCAACACAATCCCACAAAAACGACTCCACTTCATCACGAGCAGGGTCGGCGATTCGCGTTGACACGCTATGGGGCGCACGATAATACAAGGGTGCGTCGTCGCGGTGCCATCAGTTGCCTTCGGCTTTTATCCTTATGACGTCGATCATCGCTGCCATCGGTTCTACGACCACCAGGTCACTGTCGGACTTCGGACGATTCTGGCGGTTCAGCGGCGCTACGCTCGCGTTGCTGCCCACGACCGCGTTGCGATCCAGAGACTGGCGGCGCCTGATGCCGCAGTTCTACCGCGTCGGTGTGCGATCGGTCCCCGTCATGATGATCACCGGCGTCTTTGTGGGCTTGGTGCTGGCTGCGCAGGCGGCGGCGCAGTTGCGTGCGGCCGGGCTTGAGGAACGGATGGGCGTTCTGGTCAACCTCTCGTTGGTGAGCGAACTCGGCCCGGTTCTCGCGGGGGTCATGCTGGCTGGTCGCGTGGGGGGTGCATTGACCGCGGAACTCGGGACCATGAACGTGACCGAGCAACTGGACGCACTCCGGGTCATGGGCGCAAATCCGATCCGCTATCTGGTCGTGCCGCGTTTTGTAGCGTGCGTCATTCTTGCCCCTCTGTTGACACTCTATTGCGATCTCATGGGAGCCTTGGGCGGATGGTTCGTGGCCGTCATCATCGAGGGCATCCCGTCCGAGCCTTACGCATTTTATACCGCGGACGCCATCGAGAGATGGGACCTGTTTTCCGGGCTGGCCAAGAGTGTCGTGTTCGGCGGCTTCATCGGTCTGATTTCGTGCTACAAGGGGTTTAACTGCAAAGCAGGCGCCGAGGGTGTGGGTAGGGCTTGCACCAGCGCCTTTGTCACCAGCTTCATCGTCATTCTGATTACTGATTACTACATGCTCCGTGCGTTCCAGGACACCTACCGGGCGATCTGGGGCTTCAAGCCGTTGTTGTAGATTCCAAATGTCGCAAACGGCGGAAACACCAGTTGCTCCCGGCTCTACGTCGCCAGTCATCAGCTTGGTTGGCGTGCACAAACGCCTCGGGCGGCAACAGGTGTTTGATGGCGTGGATTTGGAGCTTCATGCGGGCGAGACGACGGTGGTCATTGGCGAGTCGGGCATGGGCAAGAGCGTGCTGCTCAAGCACATCGTGGGGCTGATGCGTCCGGACCGAGGGCACGTGTACTACAAACGCGAACGGATCGACGACCTGTCTGATTCTCGCAAGGCTACGATTCGTCGCGATTTCGGGTTTCTCTTTCAGCTGAGCGCCCTGTTTGATTCGTTCAATGCTCGGGACAACGTAGCCTTCCCTCTGGCGGAACGTACGAAGAAGACCAAACCGGAAATCAACCGCATCGTCGACGAAAAGCTCCGCATGGTCGGGTTGACCGGTATCGGAAACAAAATGCCTGCAGAGTTGTCCGGTGGGCAGAAGAAGCGTGTCGCGCTCGCCCGCGCCATCGCGCTGGACCCGTCCGTCATTCTGTACGACGAGCCGACCACGGGTTTGGACCCGGTGCGGGCGGATACCATCAACGAGCTCATTCTGAAGCTCAAGCGCGAGATGCGTGTCACGAGCATCGTCGTCACGCACGACATGGCCAGCGCGTTTAAGGTGGCTGATCGGATCGTCATGCTGCACGAGGGTGTGTTCATCTTCGACGGAACATGCGACGAGATCCGCGCCTGTGCCGACGAACGCGTCAAACGATTTATCGAAGGTCGGGCCGACGAGGACGACCTGCGAAGTCTCGGAGGAAACGGATCATGACCGATGGACGCAGGAATACGTTCGTGGGCATCTTCACGGTGGCGGCATTGGGCGCACTGGCATGGCTGATGTCATCTTTCGGAGAGCTCCCGGCCATGTTGGGACGCGGCGAGTACGAGCTGACCATGCTCGTAAAGGAGCCCAGTGGCATCGGCGACGGAACGGCCATCTTCCTAAGCGGCGTGCAGATTGGGCGCGTCAAGGAAGTTCGCTTCAGAGACATCGAGCGGCTGGACGCGGGCGCAATGGTCGTCGGAGCCATCGGCCGGGACTACATCATTCCCCGCGACGCGTGGGCGGTCATTCAACCGGCAGGCCTCGGATTGGGACGCGGGAGAATCGACATCAAGGTAGTCGAAGGTCAATCCGCTGAACCACTGCCGGAAGGAGAGGCAATCATCGGTCAAATGGGCAACGCCTGGGGAGACATGATTCCCGAGAATCTGCTCGATTCCTTGGACCGCTCCATCGCCCAATTCGGGAACTTCGCAGAAGCCCTCACCCCCGTTGCCAACGACATGCACGTGTTGCTCGAACAGCATTCCGTCGAAGCGGTGGACAGCCCCGTAGACGAAGCGCGCCGCGTTACCGCGAATCTCTCGACCGTCATTGAGCGAATCGATCAGACGCTCAAGACGTTCAACGACACGTTCGGTGATCCTGAGGTCAAGGCCGGGTGGCTGACCCTGTTCGCCAACGTCCGCTCGATGGCCGAGGACGGCAGCGAAGCGCTGGAGAGTATCAACAGCATGGCAGCAGACCTGCGTGTCGACATCAAACGCATCAGTTTGAAACTCGAGTCCGGCATCGACGACACGAACTCGAACATCAACGCGATCGCAGCCGACATTCGGCCGATGGTTCAAAACTCAGCCAAGCTCACCGCCTCGCTCTCGCGACTCGCCGCCGCGATGGAAGCGGGCGAGGGCAGCGCGGGTATGTTCCTAAAGGACCCGCGCATGTACGAATCGCTGGTGATGACCTCGCAACGGTTGACCGAAATGATCGATACGATCCAACGTCTCTTCGCCAAGTTCGAGCGCGACGGCGTCGTCCGCGTCGGCGTCGACACCGCAGTCGGAAACATCCCGCAGAACATCGCCATCCCGGACTAGCCGCGAGGGACTCTCCACGGCGGGCATCCAATCCGGATGAGTCCAGGGTGACGAGAACAAGAAATGCGATGCGCGTGATCTCGATGGAGCAGATACTCCCATGGGCTTAATCACGAAGATCCACATGCCACTCTTGCAACGAATTCTCCCGGTCTTCAGGAGCGATTGGTTGGAAGAGGCCATACGCCGGTTGGCCTAGCTGCTCAGACGGGAAGAGGCGGCTCTTTACTTGTCAAGGATGCTGCCGCCCGGCGACGCATCGCGATTTCGATCCCCGCCGCGATGACGAAGGGCGTGTACACGGGGTAGACCACCCAAGTGGGCATCGACCATGTGCCCGTCACCACGCCGACGTGCGTCGATTCGAAGTAGAACACCATGCTCGCGCACAACACCAGCCACGACACGCGCGGTGCGAACGGCAGCGCCATGGCGATCCACACTATGTACCAAAAATGCACTACCGGAAGACAGATGATCACGGCCCCGAACACCGGCAACAGGGCATGGGACAAAGGCGACGGCTTTCGCGCGTGCCACAAGGCGACACTCATAATGACGAGCCCGCATAACACGCGCGACCCTTGCCCGTCCAAAACCTTCATCGCAGCGCCGTGCCCTAAGCTGAGCATCTCCGTGTCGCGCGGAAACTTGACCAGACTGTGAAACAGCGCAGCGTCGGGGTCGATGTACGGCAGATACCCCAGCACCACCAATGCAGCGGCCAATCCCGCCGCCCACAGGTTTTTTCGCGCAAGCCACGGAATCAGAATAACGGGCACGATCTTCGTCAGAATCGCGCCCGCCAGGAACGCTGCGCACGCGTACGGCTTTCGGTACGCGTCGGCAATCCCTGCCGCCGCCAGAAAAGCAACCATCGCGCTGTCCAGATGCCCGTGCACCGCAGTGGCTGTCAGAACCAGCGGGCAAAGCCCGTACACAATCGCGAGATGTGGCGACTTGCCCTCGCGTTTCAGCCAGATGCCTAGCAACGTCACGGCCACGACATCGAGCACAACATACAACGTCTTGACGCCCGCCAGCGTAGGCCAAACCGCCGCGACGCCCCAAAACTGCAACTGCGCGAGCGGCGGATAGATGGCTGGATAGTCGCGGTGATTGATGTGTCCCCAGTTGTCGTCGCGCAACTCGGTTAGCGATGGGTCGTCGGGCGCGACCGCGAACGGATTGTAGCCAGCCAGTTGGATACGCCCCTCCCAAAGGTAGCGGTAGAGATCATCGCTCGGAGCGGTCTGCAAGACGGCAATTCGCAGCACGACGCACCCCGCGAGCCATACCCCCCATCGCCCCAGTGGCTGCCGACGCGTTACGGAATGGACAAGCAGCCCGAATCCGGCGAAGCCGACAACGTAGCCGATCTGAAAAACGCGGACGTGCTTGGCGATGTCGCCGAGGTATGCGTTCATCGCGACGAATCCAGCCACGAGCAGCCAGCCGACGACGACTGCGAACGGATTCGCGCTCACGGGTTGTTTGGCGTCGCCGCTGCTCATGGTCCAAGCCCGGTCGCGATTGGGGCACTCAGGTGCGGGCCGACTCTGCGAGCGCAGCAGGCGACGGGCCGATCGCCACGGGACGCTCCACGTCGTCGCGCACCGATGAACTGTCCTGCTGCTTGGCTGCACGGCGCGGGGCTGACATCCATCCCACCGTCAGGAATCCGACCCCGTACAACAGCAAGAAAATGCTCACCGGCCAGAGCTCACCGCGCATGTAATAGACATAGGTCACGAGAGAATAGACGCCCAATGCCAGCTCGGCGATCCACATGTTCGATTGAACGGGCGCGTAGCTGCTCGCACGTCGCCGTTTCTGCTTGTTGCCGGACTTGGGCGTGCGAACGAACTCGCCCCCGCTCAGATGCAAACCACGCACCACCGCCAACGCATTGTTGATGCACATGCCACAGCCGAGCGAGATCATCTGCGGAATCAGGCGAATTGCCGACAACCCACCGCCCAAGCTCCATCGTGCGTAGCTGTAGGTGATCGACGGCGCAACCGCCGAAAAGAAAATGATGATCCACAATCCCCAAATCCATCGCGACAATTCCAGCCCACCCTCGATGCGCAGGGCCAGCATCGGCCGAGCGACCACGGCGAGGATCAACATCCAAAACGCCACCGAGTAGTGCGTCAAATGAAGCGTGGCCTCAACGCGCTGACCGAGCGTGAGCTCGGAACGCCAGATGCGCGGCAGCAGCTTGACCGCCACCTGAATCGAACCCGTCGCCCAGCGTCGCTGCTGACTCTTGAACGCGCCGATGTCACCGGGAAGTTCCGCAGGACAAGCAAGGTCAAAGCAATAGTCGATCCGCCAGCCCGCCAACTGTGCCCGGTAGGACAGATCGAGATCCTCCGTCAGCGTATCGCCGCTCCAACCGCCGACCGCGGGGTCGTGCAGGGCTGCCTTTCGCCACACGCCGGCCGTGCCGTTGAAGTTCATCAGCATTCCGTTCCACGCACGGGCACCCTGTTCGATCGCGAAGTGACCGTCGATCCCCAGCGCCTGCGAGCGCGTCAGCCAGGACTCATCCTGGTTGAGATGGGCCCACCGCCCCTGCAAGCAGGCCAAGTCGGGCGACTCAAGAAGCAGTGGAATCGCACGCAGCAAGAAGTCCTCCGGCGGGACAAAATCCGCGTCGAAAATCGCGATGAACTCACCACGCGCCATCTCAGCACCCATCGCCAGGGCGCCCGCCTTGTATCCCGTACGCTCTGCGCGGCGTAACACTGTGATGTCCAAGCCCTCGCCGCGCAGCTCCGCCGCCAGTGCGTCCACCACGTCGCGTGATTCGTCGTCGCTGTCGTCGAGCACCTGGATTTCGTGTTTGCCGTGCGGGTACTCCAATGCTGCGATCGATCGGATGATCCGCGCCGCCACGTCCATCTCGTTGTACAGCGGGATCTGGCTGGTCACTGCCGGCCATTCTTCGGGTTTGGCTGTATCGCGGAATCGGCGGATCGTTTCTTGCTGGTTGCGACGGGCGTCCTTGCTACGTCGGCGGAACATCCACACCAGCACGTACAGGTGAATCCCGTAAACCGCCAGCGCAAGGGTGGAAGCGGCGAAGAGCGTCAGAACGATAACATTGAGGAATTGCGTCACAGGGGCGGTCTCGCGTAACCAATTACGGCGACGGATTCGTTGAATTCGGCTGATACTTCGGACCGCTAGGCGGTACGTTCCCGCCGGCGTTCCCGGCTGACATACGCCGCCGTCAAGCAATCTACGTGGACCGGCGGAACCCGTCAACAGCGTCCAACAACAACCCACGAGATCCCGCCCGTGGTTTGACAATCAGCGTCAAGGCCACTATGGTCTCAACTCCGTTGCGGCTGACGGAATTCCCAAACAGCGCACCATAATTAGAGGATACTTCACCATGGCCGTCGCATTTGAACACCTTGAGTCTCCGACAACCGGAACGCCGATCACAATGGGTCCGGACGGGCTACGCGTACCGTGCGATCCGATCCTCCCGTTCATCGAAGGCGACGGCATCGG
>JAJDDU010000307.1 GCA_029260155.1 Phycisphaerae bacterium
CGTCGTTGATCAGGATGGACACATCGTCTGTGAAGAAGTTGGCGGTTGCGAGGTCGGGTCGGCCGTCGCCGTTGATGTTGCTGACGGCTATGTCGGGGTCTGCGTCGTTGTTGAGGTCGACGATCGCGAGTGACATGGGCCCGACACCCGCTTGGAAGACCGTCTGCTCGGCGAATGCCCCGTCGCCTGTGTTGTAGAGTATCGACACGGTCGTGCCGGGGCTGCCGAAGGGACCGAGATTGGTGACGGCGAGGTCGGGATGGCCATCGTCGTTGAGATCGTCGATGGCGACGAACGTGGGCACCTGTCCGACGGGATAGGTGCGATGGGGGTCAAAGCCGCTGTCGCCGTCGTTGATCAGGATGGACACATCGTCTGTGAAGAAGTTGGCGGTTGCGAGGTCGGGTCGGCCGTCGCCGTTGAGGTCGCCGATGGCTACGGAAAACGGTGCCAAGCCGACTTGAAACACAGCGTCTTCGGTAAATGTTCCGTCGCCTTGGCCATAGAGCACTGAAACGGTGTCGTCAGCGACGAAGATGTCGCCGGAGTTGGCTACGGCGAGGTCGGGATTGTTGTCTCCGTTCAGATCGCCGACGGCGACCGACCATGGGCCGAGGCCGACGGATAGCGTTTCGTGTGGGGCGAGAGTTCCGTCGCCGTTGTTTAGCAGTACGGAGACCGTGTTTTCGAAGAAGTTGGCGACGGCGATGTCGGGGTGGCCGTCGCGATTCAGATCGCCTGTTGCGACGGATACTGATCCATCGCCGGCGGGGTAACGGACTTCGGTTGCGAACGTGGCATCGCCGTTATTGAGCAGGATTGAGACGTTCTGGCTGCTGAAATTTGCGGCTGCGATGTCCGGGTCGTTGTCTCCGTCGAAGTCGGCTGTGGCGACGGTCCACGGGGCGTTTCCGGCTTGGTTGGTGGCGTCGGATGCGAACCGGCCGCCGCCTTCGTTGAGGAGGACGGAGACGTTGTCGCCGCCGACGTTTGCCAGTGCGAGGTCGGCGCGTCCGTCGCCGTTGAAGTCGCCGGCGCCGACCGATCGCGGGGTGATACCGGCGTTGAAGATGGTGTCGTCGCCGAAGGTTCCGTCGCCGTTGTTGAGGAGCACGGAAATGTTCTGGCCGATGACGTTTACGACGGCTAGGTCGAGCGACTGGTTGCCGTCGAAATCATGGACGGCAGCGGACCAGGGTCCGCTGCCGGCATCGTAGCGCACCTCGTCTGCGAAAAAGCCGTCACCCTCGTTGAGCAATATGGAGATTCCGCCGGGGACTCCGATCGATGCGTCGCCCATGTTGACGACGACGAGGTCGAGCGCGTCGTCGTTGTTGACATCGGCGGCAACGACGGATCGGGGGACGGTTCCGACGGGGTACGTCGCGCGTGTGGGGAAGCGTCCCAGCCCAGCGTTGAAGAGAATCACGACATTGTTGTCTTGGAAATTGACGGTGGCGACATCGTTGTCACCGTCGCGGTCGAAATCGCCGACGGCTGCGGAGAAAGCGCCGGCGCCGGTTTGGTAGTTGGTAGGTCTGAAGAATCTGCCGCTGCCTCGGTTGATCAGGATTGAGGCGCCGGACGGGGCTCCTGCGTGTGCGACGGCTAGGTCGCGTTGGCCGTCGCCGTTGAGGTCGCCGACGGCGACGGATAGTGGGGTGACTCCGACCTTTGACATGATGTCGTCGGCGAAGGTTCCGTCGCCGTTGTTGAGCAGAATGGAGATCATGAAGCGCGGAAAGAAAATGTCACCTTGATTGACGACGATGAGATCGGGGAATCCGTCGTTGTCGACGTCGTCGATGGCGGCGGACAAGGGCCTGGAGCCGACGCGGTAACGCACGTCGTCGCCGAAGGTGCCGTCGCCGCGATTGATGAGGACGGAGACGTTATCGCCGTCGTAGTTGGGGACGACGAGGTCGGGTCTGCCGTCGGCGTCTAGATCGCCGACGGCGACGAAGCGCGGGGCGAGCCCGGCGTCGAACTCGGGGTTGCCAAAGAGCAGGCTGGCCGAGCCGTTGGACAGCGGGAGTTGGGATGAGGATCGCGGAATGGGCCTGGGGGTTCTCTGCAGAAGTCGCGTGGCGATGATCTCGCGCGGCGTGGGTGCGCTCGATGCCTCAATCGGGGATAACACGGCGAAGATGAGGAACATCGCTACGAAGCGAGCTTTTGACTGCATTGCGGGACTCCTTTCGGCTCGCTTCTATTGTAGCCACTTGGTTGGGCGTGGGGGTATGGAAATCGGTGGGGTGGGGGCGCTGTCGCGTGCTGCCCGTCGCTGTCGCTCAGGGCTCTGAAGGGGTTGTCCGCCTAGGGGGGCACGGGTTTTCCGTGCCCCCCAGGGGTACAGATGTCTTATTTATAGCGGGCCTTGAATTCCTGTGCTGACTTCTTGCGTTGGGCGGCTTCTGCGGGGTCCATTTTGTTCTCGAACCAGCGATGGTTCTTAGAATCGAGTACCTCGCGAAGTTTGGCGTGGAGTTTGTCTGCGGCTGCGACCTTGGCTGGGTCGCCGCTGGATTTGCTCTTGTGGACGAGTTCCTCGAGTTCGGGAATCATCTCGGTGTAGAAGTTCCTGGCGATCTCGTAGGTTCCGTGCCAGTGGGTGTAGTCCGGGCCCATCATTGCGGCGCCGTGGCGGGCTCTGCGGCCTTCATGATGCCACAACTCGAACCAGATGAAGTCGAGCTTGTTGCTGAAGGCGGCGGGTTTCAGGAGCGGCTTGGCGAGGGCCATGAGCGCCTTGCCCGGCTTGGCGAACTTCTCGTGGTACAAGTCGATCAGCGCGTCGTACTGTACGTAGAAGTTGTCGACCCACTGCGAGTCGTGACAATTCAAGCAGACGTTTTGCATGTTGTCGCGGCGGACCGTCCAGGGCACGTCCTTGCCGGGGAGGCCGAGCTTTGCGTCGGAGACCTCGGGGCGGACGGAGATGATCGGGCGGTTGTTCCAGCTGATACGCATGCCGACGTCGTGGGTGACGGGCTGATCTTTGGTGGCGCTCATGTGACAGGTCGCGCAGGTCGGGGCGAGGTGGTAGTCCTCACCGACGATCCATTTGGGGCGATCCATGTTGAGCTTGTCTTTGTGGGCCGTAAATGCGATGCCGTGTTTGGATTCGTAGTAGATTTCCTTCTGCGGGTGGTCCGGGCCCATGTGACATTTTCCGCAATTGTCGGGGTGTCGCGCCTGCTCGACGGAGAAGGTGTGCCGCGAGTGACATGCAGCACAAGATCCCTCGCTGCCGTCAGGGTTGATCCGCCCGATGCCGGTATTGGGCCACGTTGCGGGGTCGAGCGTGCCGTCATCGAGCACCTTGACGACCGAACCGTGACACTGCCAGCAGCCGTTGACCGCAGCAGCGGAGACGCCGCCGGGAAAGCCCTCGGTGATCATCCCGCGATTGCCCTCGACAACCTCGGCGAGACGGTTATCGAGTGAACCGAGGATGCGGCCGGCCTTTGCGTGGTGGGAGGACTGGAATTCCGTGTTCTCGTGTTCGTGGCACTTTCCGCAGTCCATCGGCGAGACGATGGTGGCGATGAACTTGCCGAAGTGCTCGTGTGCGTCAATTTCGCCTTTCTTGGCTTGGTGACACTCGTAGCAGCCGACGTTGGCGCGGTAGTGCAAGCTTTCGCCCCACTGCGCGAAGATGCCGGGGTCGGACTCCTTGTGGCAGGCGACGCACTCCTTGCTGGCGTCGCTGAGCGCTGAGTAGCTGGTTGGTGCTGCGGTAAGCTCGGGTGTACCGAGCGCGACCAGCAGGCACGCTGTCAAACCTAATGTCACGGTCATCCTTGGCATTGCTTTAGGTTCCTTCCTCGCATAGCGAAACAAACGTTATCTAACGCAGCGCGGCTCGTCGCGCATTGATTACGTGTCGGAGTCACCGGCCAACCGCTCCCTGAGCCAATCGATGGTGACACCTTTCTCTCCGAGTAGATCGGCAATACCGTTGGATGAATCCCGCAGCAATGCTAGAAGCAGATGTTGCGGCTTGATTTCGCCGGCGCCGAGTCTGTTGGCAGAATCGACCGCGAGGATCATCGTGTGCCAAAAATCGGTGGAGTGGAAGGCCTTTGCGAGTTCCTGTTGGTGGACCCACTCGAAGTCGCCATGCCTAGAGTGCATGAGATCGTTGCCTGCCTCTCCGTCTGCGCGAAGCATAGCCAGGGCTTTTTCGCGTGCGGTTTCGAGGTCGACGCCCTGGTCGTGCAGCACCTTCGCTGGGATGCTGTCGGTGTGGGCGAGCAATCCGAGCACGAGATGCTCGGTTCCGATGTAACGGTGGTTGAACTTCCGCGCCTCATTGATGGCTAGGTTGATGACCTCTTTGAGTTCCTTGGAGTGTGCCCTGCGTGCGGGGGACTTTTCGGTCTCGCCGGACTGCATCTGGGCGCGTACAGCATCGCGTACGGCGTCGACGTCGACGTTGAGCACGCGAAGGGTCTCGGTGGCGACGCAGGCGCCCTCTGCAATGAGCCCGAGCATGAGGTGTGCTGGGGCGAGGTAGTCATGTTCCAGCTTGCTCGCTTCGAGGTTGGCGAGTGCCATCGCGTGCCTTGCGCGGTCTGAAAAACGCTCGTGCATTGTGTTTTGATCTTTCCTTGGTGATCGACCACGGGGCACACACCCGCCACAGGGGCATGCGATTTCCGTACCCGGACTCACAGACATAAGAACGGCGAGCGGTGCGCCCAGGGGCGTCGCCTTCAGAACCACGCCAAGGCCAAGCACCCGATGCCGCGTCAACCGCCGCAGTCTAGCGTGATCTCCGCGCATGGCAACGATGGAGGGCGGGGTGACGCTCCGCTAGCGGTTTCACCTCTTCCAGGGCAGTTTCTTGGGTTTGATAAACGGGTTGGCGGGGTCGATGGGCGGGGGTTCGTTCTGTACCAGGGCGCCAAGTTCGGTATTTCGGGCCAGGACGACTTCGTAGCAGGACTCCAAATCGCCGTGACGGATGACCAGCTGCACGACCTCGCCTGCAGGGACCATGTAGATGGCTTGGCGGAGGTTTTTGATGCTGCGGAGTTCGTGCCCGTTGGCCGTGGCGATGATGTCTCCCGGTCGGATGCCCAACTCTCGCACCGGCGACGGGTCGGCTACGGCGCGGATCATGCAGTTGTTCTGCGCGCGTGTGTTGATCGATACCCCCAGCCAGCCGCGATAGAAAGACACGCCCTCTTTCAGCTCGGCGACGATTTCCTCGACGCGATCCTTGGTCACGGCGAAACCGATGCCCGCGTCGTAGAATTCCACGCCAGCCAGCTCGCCGGGGCGTTGGGCCATCGGGACACAGATTCCCAGGACTCGGCCTCGCAGGTCGATGAGCGGCCCGCCGTAGTTGGCGGGTGAGAGTTTGGCGTCTGTTTGAACGGCATTGCCGTCCATGCGGTTTAGGGCGCTGACGATGCCGACGGTGGCGGATGGCGATTCTCCGCCAAACCCGCGGCCTAGGGCGATCGTGCGCATGCCAACGCGGATCTCTGAGACGGGAACCCACTCCGGGGTTTGCAGGCCAGTTGCGTCGATTTTCAGAAGCGCCAGCTTTCGGACACGATCACGGGCCACGAGTTCGGCGACGTAGTCTCTGCCGTCGGTGAGGTGGATTGTGATGTGGGCCGGCTCGCGGACGAAATTGAAGCTGCTGGTGAGAATCCACCCGTCGGCGTCAAAGATGATGCCGGCGGTTGGCCCGTCGGCGACCATGAATTGGGATCCCAAGTTGTCTTGGAACGGCATGGGTTGGGGCGGCGGGCTTCCGTCGTCTTCCTCTTCCTCGGGGGGGGCGGTTTCACCGACGACGCGGGGTTGTGCGCCACCGATGGTCTCTATGCGGACGATGTAGGGCACAACGCTGTCGATGGCGTCGTGAAAAAGGGACTGGCGTGTTTTCAGTATATCGAAGTCTTCGCCGGCGCGAGCGGGTTGTGCGGCTGTGGTCACCAGGGCCATGCACGACGCTACGATGGGGAACCAACGCATCACTTCGCCTCCGCGAGTTCGATGGTCATAGTCTTGATCTGCTCGTTGCGGATCACGACAAGTTGCAGCGTGTCACCGGGTTTCTTGCGACGCATGACCTGCTGGAACGATGCGATGTCGCTGACACTCTTGCCGCCCACCGATACAATGAGATCGTCTTTTTTGACGCCGGCTGCGCGCGCGGGTGACCGGCGTTTGACGCTGTCGACGTAGACCAGCTTCTTCAGATAGCCGAGCTCGAAGAGCTTGATGCCGTGGAAGGCTGCGACGGTGGCCGGCTTGTGTGCGGGAGCCGCTTCGGGATGTAGCACGGACTGTACGAAGTCGGTCACGGTCTCGACGGGGACTGCGTAGTTGAAGTTGGTGTGGGTGCGGTTTGAAACGACCAGCCGGCCGATGAGGCCTACCCATTCGCCGTCAAGGTTGACGAGCGCTCCGCCGGGAGAACCGGGCGTGCTGGTGATGGTGTCGATTACGAGTACCTCCCCTCGGAAGGGAAAGTCGCGTGTTTTTCGGCGGGCGTCCAGCTCGGCGCGCGTGCTGAACACGCCGACCGTGGTCGAGATGGGCTCGTCGCCCTGAGCCACCTTGAAAGGGTTGCCCCCGGCGATCACCCAGTCTCCGGGGCGCAGTGTGCTGGAATCTCCCGGCTTGAAGTAGCTGAACTGCCCATCCTCGATGGCGTCGCCCTGTACGGAGCGGCCGCGGCGGTCGTACTGCGAGAGTGGCTTGAGACGCAGGAGGGCGAGTTGGGTGTCTCTGTCCTGCTTGAGGACGTCTGCCCCGTAAACAGTGCCATCTTCTGTCACTACACGCAGCCGTTCGGCATCGAGCAGCAGGGAGACCACGGTTACGACCACGCCGTCGGACGTTACGAGTACGCCGCTTCCGTAGCCGGCGGATAAGCCCGCCTTGAGGCCGAAAAGGCGGACGACGCGGCTGGACAGTGCTTCGATGGCGGGGTCGAAACCACCTGCGGAGAGACTGGAAGCGGCGGCGAGCACGATGCCGCAAACGTAACAGAATGTTCTGTGCTTGCCTGTTACCATGCGACTTTCAGGGTCTCCGTCGTTTCCTCGAACTGCTCGCTTGGCGTCCGCACGCGCATCCTGTAAGGCCATGTAATGCCGCCTGCTTCGCGATAGTCGTCCAACTCGATTTCGATGGTGGTGTCTGCGGGAACGTCGCGGACGACCACGCGAGCGGGAAGGTGTGATTCCAACTCGAAGCTGACGTGCATTTCGACGTTTTCGGACAGTGGCCAGAGAATCGTCTCTAGAAGACGGGTGCGGGTAACTTCTCCCTCGGCGTCCGTTTCGACGAGGGCATCGCCGCCGATGTGCCGGACCTTGGGCTTGACGGCGAGATCCGCGTCCGCGAGAAGGTCGCCGCGCACGGCGCGCATGGCTTGGATGAATAGGGTCTCGTTCGGGCGAGCGAGGTATTTCTTGTCGCCTTCGACCAAGGAGACGGTTTGCCCGTCTGATTCGATTCGGCGGATTGGCGATCCGTCGTCTTCGATCTGTGTTTGTACGAGCTCACCGCGTGGGTTGTCTACGGTGGTGAACTTCGTGCGGCGACCGTCGGGATGGACGCGCGACGCGGTCCATGTCCATGCCCGAGTCGCGGGTTTCTACCCGCGCGGACGTCCGCGCGGGTCGAGACCCGCGGCTCGGAGGACGGCGTCCTGGAAACCTGTGAGTGTCTTGGTGATGGCGGCGAGATTGACATCGCGCGGAGTTTGGTAGGGGCGGTTCATCTGCGGGATGACGGCTTGCAGGCGGATGATCTTGTGCCTGATTCCGCTGCGTGATTCTACGGTGACGGGGACGGGCCAACGCTCCGGATAGGTGCCGAGCAAACTGGCGAAGTGGTTGGCGGAGCGGATGCGCTCGCCGCCGAAACGCACGAGGCGGTCGGACACACGGATGCCCGCGTCCCACGCGGGGCCATGCTCGTACATGTTGTTGAAGATGACGCGGTCGATGTCGTCGATGACGGTGGCGTCGAGCGTTCCGTGTCTTGCTAGGAGTCCGGCGCGCAGGTGGGGGATGAATCGCTTGATCTGATTGATGGAAATCGCGTAGCCAAGGCCGACGTTGAACCGTCCCCTGGCGTACTTGTGCATCTCGGCGGAGATTCTGCCATTGATGCCGATGACGCGCCCGTCGCGATCGAACAGTGGTCCGCCGGAATTGCCTGGGTTGATGGCTGCGTCGGTCTGGATGCAATCGGTGTAGACGAGCGTGTCGCCTTCGCCCTGATAGCGATGCAGCCCGGTAACGACGCCGAGGGTGACGGTGGGCGTGTAGTCTGTGGCCAGCGTGAACGGATTGCCGATTGCGATGGCTTCGTCGCCGACGCGAACGCTGTCTGAATCGCCCAATTCAGCGACCGGGAAGCGGTCTCTTCCGGTGAGTCGGAACATGGCGACGTCGCCGGTGACGTCGATGCCCAGAACTTCTAGGGGGTAGAGTTCTCCGTCGCCGAGGCCACCAAATCCCTTGCGCGTGCCCATCATGCCGGCGACGACGTGGAAATTGGTCAGGCCGTAGCCGCGCTCGTCGATGATGACGCCCGAACCGCCGCCGGCGCGGTCCTCGCCGAAAACGCAGACGCATGCGGGCGCGATGCGTTCGATGACTTCGATGCGACGCTGTTCGAGCTCGAAGACCTGGTCGGTGAGGTCGTCGCTTGCTCGTGCGACGTGGAGGGCGATTAGCGGTATCAGTCCGATGATGATGTGCGCTGTTTTTCTCATTTGGGGGCTGTTGACCCGTCGCTGGCGCTCCGGGCTCTGAAGGGTTTGATGAGGCGGATGTCGGCCCAGTCGGCATGGTCGGATAGGTCCATGTCGGTGGCGTACTCAACGACCAGTTCGAGTTTGTTGATCCCACGGAGGTCTGCGGTGAAGCTGCGCGCGGGGTCGCTGCCTGTGATCACGTTGCTGTCGAACAGCAAGCGGCCGTCGCCTTCCAGTTTGAACACAACGCTTCCGCGCGGGCGAACTGCGTCGTCGATGCCGACTGTCGCGGCGATCGACTCGTACGCTCCTTGCACATCGTAGCTCAGCAGGCTGTGGGCGTGGACGCCGATGCCCTTGTCGTAGCGGCGTCCTTCTATCGATAGCGGTCGATTGCTCGCGCTGCGATCGAAACGGGCGGGCATCGGGAGGTGCAGGAGGCCATTCGCTTCGGATCGCGATGGGTTGAGGTCGCTGAGGTAGACGATGCGTTCGCTGTCGAAGCGTACGCGTTTGATCCTCTTGACGGGGACCTCTATTTCGATTTCGAACGGCGTCTGGAAGCGAAGTGCGATCGAATCTCCGCCTGTGAGCCGACCGGCGAGCTCGGTGCCGTCGGTCAGTGTCACGTGTGCCAGCCAGCGTGTTGGGTCGCCCAACCCTTCCGCGAAAACAATGCCCGAGATGCGGTCAAGGGAAAAGGGGCGCTGCGTTTTGCCGATCAACACGCGACCGCCCTTGGGGCCAAGAGCGGTGACGCTGCCTCGAATGGCAGCGACCTCGCCGCCGCTGTGTGTGATGAGGACGTCCTTTCCGGCGAGGCGATTGGCCATTGCTTCGTCGAACATCTGTCGCGCGTCGGAGTTGCCGTCGGCTGCGTCAAACCACAGGCCTGCGAGGGTTGCGAACGGAAGCGCTAGCGCCGTTGCGAACGACGTGTCTGCGATGACGGATTCGTCGGATTCACCCGTGATGGTGCCGCGCATTTGTCCGCCGGCGGCGAGGCGAAAAATCGTCTCGTTGGTTGCGGTGCCGACTGATTCCGATCCGTCGGTTGAATAGTCGATGGACCTCAGCTCATCGAGCGGGACGGTGACGGATTCTGGACATTCCAAGCGCGCGAGAGTCTCCGTGATGCTGACGATGGTGCACGTGAGGGTGGATCCGTCGATGCGCTCGATGACCGGCGGACCCGTCGCTTGCGCTCTGGGCTCTGAATAGGTCGCCAAGGCGATGAGGGCTGCGTAGATTGGTCGGTTCTTGTTGGCGTTCACGGTTTCTTGGAGAGATCCTGATAGTATTGTTCGACCAGCTTGCGGTATCGCGAGGGGAAACTGTCCCGAAGCGACTGGAGTATTTTCTCGCGTTCTGCCGGCGGCATTGCGCCCCATTCGGTGCCCGGTCGGATCTTGCGTGCCGACCGCAGGTTCGTGCCTTCAGCGGCGCTGCCGCCGGGCAGTTGTGAATCGGGCATGGGTGATTGCGGGGATTGCTGACCACTTCCCCCGGAGCCGGATCCACCACCTCCGCCTTGCTCATTCTGTTCGGCCTCCTCGATGAGAGCGTCGAGCAATTCTATGGCGCGAAGTTGTTTGGACTGGACACTGTCATTGGTGTAGCGGTGTCCGAGGCGGCGACCGGCGTAGACCATGAGATCGGCCACGTCGCCTAGACGCTCCGGCTCGCGGCGGGCGAGCTCGGCCAGCATCTGCCGGGCGGACACGCGGAGGCGCTGTGCGGCCTCAGCGTGGCTGGTCAGCATGCGCCGGAGCGATTTCGCGGCTTGGCCATACTGGAGCATTTGCAACTCGGCGTAGCCCTTGAGGAAAGCGATTTCGGCTGCGTAGGGCGTGTATAGATCGACGGCTGTTGGGTCGACCAGGAATGCCTCGATTGCGGTAGCGGCGGCCTCGACCTTGTTCTGCTCGATCAGACTCTTGATGGCGTACACTGTTGCGTTGGCAGCGATGTAGGGATCGCCGTCGCCGGAAAGACCATTCATCACGCCGAACGACTTGTCGTAGTCTTCATCGTCGTACGCGTCGAGCCCATCGCGAAACGTCGCGGATAGCACGGCCAGCGCTTCGAGCAGGAATTCCTCGGCGTCGTCATCCTCCTGGCGGTCAGACCATGCTTTGGCGATGAACTGCCTCGCGTCTTTCGGGAACGTCTCGGATTGTTGCACGTGCTTTAGGAACGCGCCGGTCATCTCGTCCACGGCGGGACCGGCCGACGCGGACAACGGCGCGCACACTATGATCACGCCAGCCACCACGGCTGAAGCCACGGGCCACCCGTTGTTTTTTTGTGCGTTCACGACCCGTTCTCCAACTGCCGCATTTCCGTTGCGATTTCGGCCGCATCTCGTTGACGCTGTGTCACAGCCTCGGTCGCTTTGTTCAGCGACTGCTGCGTTTCGGAACCAGCCGATCGCTCGGTTTCAATTGCTTCGGTGCGGTGGTGTACGCGAACTTGCAGGGCTTTGAGCAGCTTCAACTCCGCCGACGGCGGCAGCAGCGGCTGGTCCTGCTTGGACTGGCCGGGTTGCCCCTGTTGCTGCTTCTGCTCCAGTTCCTTGCGTTTTTGTTCGATGGCTTCGACGAGGTTCTTTAGCGTCGCGACGATCTCCTCTTGGAGTGTCTGCGTCAACGGGCCGACGTTGAGCACTTGCAACCTCTCTCCCACGGCGTACATGTCTTCGGAAAGCTGTTCGAGAATGGCGGGGAAGACGACGGTAGTGCCCTCTTCTTCAAGGACGTGCAGTGCTTTGGCAGCGTCGTTTCCCAGACCGTTCTGGGACTCGGTGAGCTCCGCACCGCGCAGCTCTTCCGGGCGTTTGAAGTGGTCGCGACCGATGGCATGCAATTCGAGGGTGCCCGCGTTGATCTCGAGCTGGGTTACTAGCATCGCTCGGAACCGAGCCTCCAGATCGCGGAGAACTTCCTCCTGCTCTTCCTGACGAAGCTGACGCAGCGCCTCTTCGAGTTCCGCGAGGGCATCTTCCAACTCAGCCAAAGCGCGGTCCTGGTCGACTGTCGCGTCGCGCGGCTTTTCTTCTTCGAGATCGTCGGCGGCTTTTTCCATGTGCTGCTCAGCCTGCTCGACCTGCTCCTGGCCTGGAGTCGGCTTGCCGGACGATTCGCCGCCCTGTTGACCACC
>JAJDDU010000308.1 GCA_029260155.1 Phycisphaerae bacterium
GCGCGGACCCCGTGAGCAGACGACGTCAACCGTTACGGACCGCACCGTCCAAGGTAGGCGCAACGTGATACAACTACTCGCCCAACTTTTTGTCTCGCCTATCCACCTTGCCGGCGTTCAGAAAGCGATGCTGATTCTCCCGCTCTGTCTCGCCATCAGCATCATCTACAAGGTCACCCGCCTCGAGAACTTGCGCGAGCTGCCCGGCGCTGTCGTCGGACTGTGGGTCACCATCGTCGTCGGCATGTACGCCGTTGGTTTCGGGCTTTGGCTGGTCTACCACGTCATGGTCTAGCGCTGCCCCGTCAGCCCGCTTCGACGAATTTCCGCAATCCATCCTCAAACATCTGCAGCCAGCCCGACCTCAGCGAGTCGACCTGCTTGTCCTCGACCCGCCCGTACAGCGCATCCGACACGACGAGACGCGTGCCGTTCCCCTTCTCGTTTAGCTTGATGGTAAGAAGCGTGCTACAAGGCCCGCCCCAGTCAGGCGTGCAATAGCCCGCCAGAGACAGCGATTCGTTCGGCGATACCGCAAGAACGGTATACCACAGAAGACCACTCGACCCACTTTGCTCGAACAATCGCCCACCCGGCATGGGTTCGAGCGTAACGACCGAATCACTTCCCAGAACGTGAAAGTCAGGGAGCCACCACGAGCTGAGCTGGTCGGTCAGCGCACGCCAAACTCGCGACGGCGCCGCCGCAATCTCAACTTCGAATTCGTACTGAACCACGCGAGCTTCCGTCGTTGCAGCCGGCATTAGCGTCTCGTCCTCTCAGATTTCACCGTTTCAACTAAGTCCCAATCTACCTCGACGACACCCCTCAAGCGACGCAGGGCCGAGCTCATCTGCCGCCGTCGTCCGTCAATCCACCGCTGTGAGATTCTGTCGATGGGCACTGGATTGAAGTGGTTCCAGCGCACACGCCCTTCCCAGCGGACGAGCACAAGCTTCGCGGCCACCAACACCTCTAGGTGCTTCATCACCGCAGTTCGACAGAGCGGTTCGAACGCGCGGACGATCGCCCCGGTGGTCATCGGAGCATCCGCCAATCGGTCAAGCATCTGCCGGCGGCGCCCGTCGCTCAGCGCTCGCCAAACACGATCATCCTCGGTGGCTGGGCGTTTCATGTCACTATATTATGACATGTGATTCAAGCCTGTCGAGCACCCACGCGTACACGCCCGACCGCCGTCGCGGCGCTTGACCGGCTGGTACGCGGGCGGTAATTCGGACATCGTTGTGATTGATTCACCGCCAAGCTCCGACGACAGCATGCCCGCCGACGCGTTGATCGGCGACATGGCCGACCATCTGGCCGATGCGCGCAGCCGCGCGCGCGACGCCTTGGGCGGCGAGGCGCACCTCGGCGACGTCGACGATTGGCGTCAATCGCTCGTGCGTGCGCGCGACGGCATCATGGTGGTCTGGCTGGTCTGGCTCGCCATGCGCGGACTCGATCTGTCCGTACAGACCGGACCGATTCTCCTGTCTGCCGGGCTGGGAATCTCGCTCTATTTGGGCATGTCAACGAGCATCGCCACACGCTTGCGCCTGCGTTTCTACGAAAGCGAACTGGAACGCGAGCGTTTGGAAATCGAGACCAATCCCGAGCAGGAGCGGGAGGAAGTCCGCATCCTCTACGCTGCCAAGGGATTTCAAGAACCGCTGCTGAGTCAAATCACCGATATACTGTGTGCCGACGACGACCGCTTGTTGAAACTCATGATGGAAGAGGAACTGGGCCTGTTCATTCGACACATTAACCATCCGCTTCTGGTCGGATTGTGGAACGGCGCGGGAGCAGCCATGGCAACCCTAGTGCTGGCAACGCCCGTGTGTTTCCAACCGGCAAGCACTACCCGTTTCTGGGTGCCGGGCGCGGCTGCGGGCTTGTTGATCGTGCTCGGTTTTGCCAGCGCACGCCTCACCAGTCGCAGCGCCGTGGAGGCGATTGCGACATGGCTTGGCACGGCCGTGGTCGCCGGTGGCTTCGTGTACTACTTCGCCGCATTGCTGGCAGGTCAACCGTAGCCATGCATCAACACGCCTACGAACTGAATGTCCTCGATCCGCCCGCGCGCAATCAGCCCCGTCGCCGGAGGATCATCCCTGCACGCCAAGCCCTAAACCCGATCCTGCTCGATGCGCCCGTTGTTGGGTCGGACGGCTCGCGCGCAAGCGTGTTCCTCACACCCGCATCGGCCACCATCGAGCGATTCATGCCCCTCGTCGTCGCGGGTTCCAGCGGCGTATTTCTGTTGGGCTCGTTTCTCGCGACGCGGCTGAATGGCCCGACACCGCTCGTCAATATCATGACGCTCTGCGCCTTTGCCATCGCAGCCATTCCAGCCATCACCTCCGTCTGGGAATCCGTAAGAAGAGTCCGCATCGACATCGATGCACTCATGCTGCTCGGCGCCGGGCTGGCGGCCATCATCGGAAACCCTCTCGAAGGCGCGCTGCTGCTGTTTCTCTTCGCTCTTTCCGGAGCGATGGAAAAGTACTCCCTCGACCGCACGCAGGCCGCCATCGTCGCCTTGCACAATCTGATGCCCACAGAAGCCATCGTGCTAACAGACGCCGGCCCCGAGCGACGATCGCTCAAACGCGTCGCCACCGGGCAACGACTGCTCGTCCGCCCGGGCGACAAAGTGCCACTCGATGGCATCGTCGTGGAAGGGAGCTCGTCGATCAACGAATCCGCCATCACCGGCGAGTCGCTGCCCCGCGAAAAGGGCGTCGACGATGCGGTGTTTGCCGGGACCACCAACATCCACGGGCGACTCGTCGTGCGCGTGACCAAGACCGCAGCCGACACGACGCTCGCCCGCATTCTCCGACTCGTAACAGAAGCGCGACACCAAAACGCCAGCGCCCAACGCCTGATCGACAAGATCGGCCCCACCTACTCCGCGATGGTCGTGATCGGCTCCATCGTCGCAGGGCTGGCGCTCTACTTTGCGGTCGGCATCGCCGGCAGAGAATCCGTCCGGCGGTCCATCGCATTCCTCATCGTGTGCAGTCCCTGCGCACTCGTCATCGCCACCCCCGTCGTCTACCTATCATCAATCGCAGCCGCCGCCCGACGCGGGATCCTGATCAAGGGCGGCGTGTTCCTTGAAGCTCTGGCGAGGGCCAAGGCGATCGTATTCGACAAGACTGGCACGCTCACTACAGGGCAAGTTCGGCTGACGGAGGTCATTTCGCCCACCGGCATAACGGAAGACGAAGCCCTCAGTCTCGCCGGCGCGCTTGAGTCATCCAGCAGTCATCCGCTCGCCTCGGCGGTGATGGCCGGTCTCGCCGACCGCAAACTCATCCCCCATGACGTCGACCACCTGAAAAGCGTCCCGGGCGAGGGTATTTCAGCCACTGTGAATGGGCACCGCGTGTGGATCGGACGGGCACAATCCGCGCTCGAACACATCGACCCCGCCCAACGCGACACGTTTGAAGAGACGGTGGATTCCGTCCGTCGCACGGGCAAGGCGGTCTCCGCGCTGGTCATCGACGGACGTGCCGGCGTCCTCATCTTCGAAGACTCCCTACGCACAAACGCAGCTGACACCCTGACACAACTTCGCGCGTCGGGCGTGCGGCGTATCGAGATGCTCACCGGCGACCACAAACTCGTCGCCGAGACGATTGCCAACAAGCTCAACTTGGACGGCTACCAGTCTGACTTGCTGCCCGAGGACAAGTTAAACGCCACCAAGAAATTGCGATCAGAACACGGCGCGATCGTCATGGTCGGCGACGGAGTAAACGATGCACCCGCGCTGGCGGACGCCGACGTCGGCATTGCCATCGGGTCAATCGGCGCCGACGTCGCGCTCGAAGCAGCCGACATCGTATTGATGAACAACGCGCTCGACGGTGTCGCCTGGCTACACACCCACGCAAAGCGAACAGCCAAGATCGTCAAACAGAACCTCACCCTCGCCATCGGCGTCATCACGATTCTGTCGGGCTTCGCCCTCGCCGGCCAAGTCCCCCTGCCCCTCGCGGTGATCGGTCACGAAGGCAGCACCGTCCTCGTCGCCCTCAACGGCCTCCGCTTGCTCACTAGATCCAAGGCGTAATCGCGTTTGGGTGGCCCATCGCTTCAGCGGCGGGGGACACAATTCAACTGGCTATTCCAGTTTGCTTAGAGCAACAGCCACCGATTCCATTTGTCGCGGTGAGCCTGAGATAACGAGGCGACGAAACGCATCGTCGCGCCACACTCGAACTTCCGACAAGGCGGGTCTAATTACCTTCGTGTCATCCCGCTGAAGTTCGTCGTCGCCAGAACTACGTGGCCGCCTAAGCGGCTCATACAGAATAACATCATCGAACAGACTCCGCAGGTGTTCGACTGCCCTGTCACATGGGACGTGCTCTAGCGCAATACTCGACACGATTGCACTGTCGTCCGGCCGGCGTTCCAGCATTCGCAAAAGAGGAACGTACTTGCGAACGTCCCGGGCAATCCCAAGCACCGACCAAGACGAACTCTCTGGCACGGCGACGATTCGGACGTGGCTCGGCAGGAACAAGTTGATCTCTGCTAATTCTGCCTGCTCGAAATCAGAGCCCACAACGCGGAGAAGTACAATGCCGTGGTCCTCCGGGTTCGCATCTATGAAAGACTCCAGGCCAATGAACGTGTTCCTCAGATCGAACCAACCGAGGGTGCACATCACACTCTGTATGCAGAGCTTGTCGCCATCTCGCCACAGCGCTTCCATCCCAGGTTGACCGATCAGAACGACACGCATTCGATTCAGCGCGGTCTCGAAGTCCACTTGCTCGACGCCAAAGTCGAATGATATGCTTCCCTGTGGTGTTTCGCCAACCAGTTCGAGACCCGCCTGCGACGCGAATTCCTCAAGCAGATGCTGATAGGTCGTATCTGAGAACTGAAAGGTGTACTTGCGGTCGCCGGGCGCAATCGCGGTGGAGGGCGAGACCAACACCGTGCCCTCGGCGCCGCCGGGTGTTTGGGCGTGAGCGGGACCGACGACGGCCGTCGCAAACAGTGCAACAAATAGTAAACGACGCAACGTAGCCACTCCCGACCACGACAGCACATCGACTGTCATGGCTAAACGAAGGGAGACTCGCCGAACCCCGTCATTCCGAGCGAAGCGAGAAATCTAGCCGCGATCCGAACAAAATGCCCCGTTCAGCGTTGCGCTCCCCCATCCATATACATTCAGAGTAGGCGACGGATGCAGGGCGATGCGCATCGTCACCCCCGCCGGTCGGCGAGGGTCAGGCTGACGACCACCAACTGAAGGAAGCCCGCCAGAGCGAAGCGCGTCACGGCAGCGCCGGCGTCATCGCCGAACATCGCGTATGCGCCCCAACCGGCCGACACCAACGCGAGCATTTGCACCAACGTGCCGATCAGCCGCTTGATCGAGAAGTCATCGTGCATGGTCTCGCGCTGCTGGCGATCGAGGATGTCGCGAATCTCAGTCAAGAGCTTAATGTCCTCAGGCGGAGCGCTCTTCGACCGAGTCCGTTCAGCCTCGCTCTCACTCGCACTTTCTCGCTCAACGATCATGACAGCCTCCAGAATCGAACGGGTGCGGTGCGTCGGCTGAGGCTCCGCATTGCTCGTGTCACTGCCGTTGCCCTCGATCAGTATGGTCCGACATCCAGCCGCAACACCCGCCTCGATGTCGCGCAAAGCGTCGCCGATCATCCACGATCGTGTCAAGTCCAAGTCCATTTCGCGGGCAGCTTTGAGCAGCATGCCCGGCCGCGGCTTGCGGAGATCGCTGTCCCGACGATACGCGTCGACCTTGGCGTCAGGTCCATCGAGAAAAGGACAGCAGTAGATCGCGTCCAGCCCTTCCCCATCGGCAGCGAGCAGATCCCGCACGCGCTGATTGATCAGCGCCAACCGCTTCTCGTCGAAATACCCGCGCGCCACCCCCGACTGATTGCTGGCCACGACAACCTTGAACCCCGCCCGTCGGAACCGCTGCACCGCTTCACGCGCACCGGACATCAACACAACTCTGTCCGGGTGATCGATGTACCCGCTATCGACCACCAGCGTATCGTCGCGATCGAGAAACACAGCCCGGTGACTCATGGCGACTCACCTCGGACTTCCGCCGCAACGCGGCAGTTCTCTCGAATGTGCTCGATGTTCAAGCCGCCTATCACCAGACTCGTCACATCCGCGTTGGACAGTACGAAACGCACCGCGTCCGCCGCCGCCAGCCGACCCGAAGCGAGCCCCTTCTTAACAACCACTTCGACCCCGCCCGCAGCCGCCTCAGCCATCACCGATTCGAGCGAACGACTCTCCCGATGATACTCCACCATGATTGCGTCCGCCCACCCGAGCGATGCCCTGAACGCCTCGGCGCTGTACCCGGAAAAACCAATTCGCCGCACCAATCCCTCATCGCGGCAGGCCACAAGAGTTGACGCGACGTCGCTGTCGTCGAGAACCCGAACGTCGTCGCGGCTGGCGTGTATGAAAACGTAATCCAGAAAGTCCGTCCGCAGCCGCTGCAGGCTCCGTTCGATGCTGCCCCGCACGCCCGCCGCAGAGAAATCGTACGCCGATCGCCCGTCCACAAATGTCTCGCCGACCTTGCTCGAAAGGTAGAATTCATCGCGACGGTGCGCGATCGCCGCGCCAATGCGTTCCTCGCTGACACCGTACGCGGGTGCTGTGTCGATCAGATTGATCCCCAGATCGAGGACCGCGTTGAGCAACCGCCCCACCGCATCGGAATCCGGCAGCGCGTAGGCATCGGGATACTTCGTTCCCGTATTCCGCCCGATCTTGAACGCGCCAAACCCAATCGGGCTCAACGTTCGTCGAGTGTCACCCATTGTCGCTCGGTTTCCCAGGGCAGCGTCGCAACTGTCGGCCTGCGCCATCGTTCCAACTCGCGTAAGTCCGACGCATCCCCCGACATCGGTTGGCCCAGTAGATCTTTGATCAGCATAGCGAGCGGTGGACACAGAGCAAGCTTCGTCGGCCAAGCCGTAATGACGTTGCCGTCCTGCTTTGCAACAGGCCCCGCAGGACGCGCACCGCCCTGCGTCGTCACTTCCGCACGATCCACCCGATAGCTCGACCACTCAACCGCCGACAGATCCACGCCCGGCAACACCGCCTTTAGCTCGCCATGCGCGTGACGAATCAGGTCGTCGGCACTCATATGCACGCCGTCCTCAGCCAACTGCCCGCCGAGTTGCCACACCCGCCGCCCGCGCGAATCCACAGCCGAAGTGGCCGTCACCCGCGTACGCGCGCCGTCGATGCAATGTCCGAATAGTTTTGGGAGGACGCCACGCAACAGCACCATGTGCAGAGGCCGTCGCTGCATCACCTCGCCACCCAACCCCACGCGCTCCCGCAGCGCAGCATTGCCGGCCCCCGCCGTGAAGACAACATGCCCGGTACTTATCTCAACGCCCTCCGCACCGATCAACCGAACAGAGTCCACGTTCCCAGGCCCCGACGTCACGAATTCCACCGCATCGTCACCCGCAAGGACCAGACGCTTCGCATGCCTTTCGCTCAGCACGCTCAGAAAACTCTCCGCATCGATCGCCTGCTCGTCCAAACGAAACACGTCCCCCGGGCACTGCGCCAGCACGTCAGGACGGTCAGCCTTTGGAACCTTGAGCACCGACGAGTGCAAGCCCGCCCGCGCGCCAACCATTCCCAGCGTCGACTTCAACGACCGCGTCCGCCACATCCAGCAGTAATCACTCCGCACACGCGTACCGACCAGATCGGGACGACGGCGCCCCTCGATACAATCCCGCCACAGTTTCGGCATCTCACGGATGGCCCCCGCTGCCGCGTCCTGACCACCGGTGATCGCATACTTCATCCCGCCGTGGACGATCCCCTGCGTCGTGATGGTCTGACCCGCGCCCAGCGCATCGCGTTCCACCAACACAACATGGAAACCACCCCGCACAAGTTCGTCGAGCAGCCACAGACCCGCCGCCCCGCCGCCGAAAATAATCGCATCAACCTTCATACCGACAGTGTCCCATCAAGGCACTCATCAATCAATCGCTCCCCGCCATCCAGGTACTCAATACCAATCTCAACCACGCGAACCGGCTCCAACGCCGACAGGTCCAACTCCCGCAGCTTGACCGCGTCCTTCTGTGTCGTCAGCACGACGTCATGCGCCACCCGCCGCGCAACCTCCACAGCCCGCGCGACATCGCGCGCGTCAAAAGCATGGTGATCCGACCACCAACACTGCTCCACCGGCTCGATCCCCATCTGCTCGACCGTCTTCACAAACGCCCCGGGGTTCCCGATGGCCGACAGAAGAACAGCCCGTGGATACGCCTTCTCGCACCGATTTCCCGCAAGATCGACCAACCCCGCAGGCCGGTGCCGACACACGACGCTCGGCGCGACAGACGCAACACGTTCCTTCAGACCCGAGAGCACATCGTCATCAACCATATCTGCACGCGACACCACAATCAGGTCAGCTCGCCCCAACGCGTCAACCGGCTCGCGTAGCAATCCTCGCGGCAACAGGTGTTCATAGCCAAACGGATTCGTCGCGTCCACAACAACGATGTCCAAATCGCGGCCCACCCGCCGGTGCTGTAACGCATCGTCCAGTACGATCACATCCGCACCCATCCTCACAGCCTCACGCCCTCCCGCAACACGATCGGGGTTGGCCACACACACCGCCTCGGGCACGCGCTCCGACACCAACGTAAGCTCATCACCCAACCCCGCATCCCGCGACTTGTACCCCCGCGACACGACGCCCGGCCTCCGCCCGCGCGCCACCAGCCGGCTTGCCAGATCGATCACCAGCGGTGTCTTGCCCGTCCCACCGGCCGTGATATTCCCCACACTGATCACCGGAACCGTTAGCCGCACTATTTCCCGAGCACCCGATTCAAACTGCCGATTGCGTCGCGCGATCGCCCATTTGTACCCGACCTCGCCGGCCGACAGCGCCCACCGCAACGGAACGGTCCAAGCACCGCCCGTTCCCGCAATCACGTCAGCATGGAAAGATGACAGAGGCATGAAGCCTACCGCACGTACGCCATCGCGGCGCAGCTTACGCAGATTTGTTGCTCTTCCGTGAACGCCTGGTGATACCCCAGCCTCTTCGGCGTCGCATTTTGCAACACCTGCCCAACCACGAACATGCACCCCGCGCTGCACACCCGCGTCGGATTCTGCGCATCGGCTAGAATCTCTACGAACGCATCCGGCTTCGACGTCTCCAACAACTCAAGCGCGCCGAGGTCCGAGCGTTCGACCGTCTTGAGAAACGCCGCGTCCAGTTGAAACTCGTCACCGAACTGCGCACCAACATGACTCAAGTCCGCACCAGCCACGAGCAGCGTGTCCTCGCCATCGTCCGCCATCACCGTCGCCAGCACATCGGCAAACTTGCCAAGCTCGATCCCACACCCGTCGAACGGCTCCATCCCCGTCGGACCGGTCGGATCGGGACACAAGATCGGCACCAGCTCGAACGTGTCCACCCCGAACATGTGCTGCAAACACATCACCTGCAACTCGACCGAATGCTCGCGCTTGTGATCGAACTCATGCGCGCAAAGGTCCAATCCGCACGCCCGTTCCAACTTCTGGAGAAACGAAACGTCAACTTCCGTAACACCGAGCGGCGTCTCAAACCCCTTCGACGTCGCCACAACCGACGTCCCCCGCCCAAAGTGATTCGTCCCCAGAACACACACGCGCTTCGGAACCGCACGACCCCGAAGCGCACCATACGCAGCACCATAGCAGGGCCAACCGCGCGGAAAATCCAAATGCGGCGCCACCAAACCCAGCACATGCCCGTCAACCGCCATTTCCCCGTTGGTCAGCGGGATCATCTCCGAAAGAAGACTCCGAACCTCGTCCGGCGTCCCCAAGGCATCACCGTAGCTCGCCGCCCGATACGGCGCAGCCCGATACGCCGAAATCATCTGCGTCATCCGCTCCTCGAACTCAGGCCCCTCCAGCATCAGCGACTCGCGCAGCTTCTCCACCATGCCCTCCAGCGGCGCGCGCTCAATCGACTCGCCGAACTGCTTCGCGAACGCCGTTGCCACTTCATCCAGCGTGTTCGTACCGTCGAAGTGCATCAAAATGTACATCGCAGGCCCCGAAACCGTCAGCGTCTGCTCCGAAACACCCGTCGGGTCGCGCAACGCAAACATCGGCTCGTCACCATCGGGAATGGGAGACGTCTCAAGAGGCCTAAGTTGCGGACGCAGCTCGCTAAACTCACTCATCGCCTAAGACCTTCAATCTTGAATCTTCAACCTTCAATCTTCAAACCTAAAGCCGCGCAGCCTTCGTCGCAGCCACCGCCATCCGGTCGCATTCCTCGTTTTCCACATGCCCTTCGTGCCCCCGAACGTGCTCGAACGTCACATCCAGCCGACCGCAGACAGCCACCAACTCCTGCCAATAGTCGATGTTCTTAACGGGCTCCATTTTCCGCCCGCTCCCGCGCGTCCAG
>JAJDDU010000309.1 GCA_029260155.1 Phycisphaerae bacterium
CACCATCAAACACGAACCTTACGACGAAGCGGAACGCAAGCAATATGTAAGAGAGTTCGAAGCAATGCGCGCAGCGCTGTAACGCACACCAGAAGCCCACGGATCGCAATCCGTGGGATCGACTACAGTAGATCCCCAGTATCATTTGACCCCCGACTGCAGCGCGATCATAATCCCCACCAGTCATCCATGTTCGATCTCATCGACGACACCATCGTAGCCATCGCATCCCCAGCCGGACACGCAGCGCGCGGCATCGTTCGCTGTTCGGGGACCGATGTCATCTCCATTGCTGGGAGCGTGTTTACACCCGAACCCGCCTGCGACGTAGGTAGCCTGCCCGGTTTCCGTCGCATCGTAGGTTTCGTCGAACTCGAACCGGGCTGTTCAATTCCCGCGGAACTGTATCTGTTCCGCGCCCCGCGAAGCTATACCCGCCAAGACAGTGTCGAATTCCACGTACCCGGTTCGCCCGCGCTGCTCACCATGCTCATCGAGCGTATCGTCGAGCGCGGCGCCCGTACTGCGCAGCCCGGCGAGTTCACCGCCCGAGCATTCATGAACGGGGCAATGGACCTCACCCGCGCCGAAGCCGTCGCCTCCGTCATCATGGCCCGCTCCGACGCACAACTGCGCGCCGCCCGACGCATGATGGACGGTGCCCTGGCCGAAGAAACAGAACGCATCCTCGAACAAACCGCCGAACTCGTGGCGCTCGTCGAAGCCGACATCGACTTCGCCGAGGAGCCCATCGAGTTCATTACACCGGCAGCGCTGTCCGATCGCATTGGCGGGACACTCAAGGCGCTCCAACGGCTGCTCGCGGGTACCGAGTCGGCTGAGCGCATCGATCCGCTGCCCCGCATCCTGCTTGTCGGTCGATCCAACGCGGGCAAGAGCACGCTCATGAACCGCCTCTCCGGGCTCGACCGGGCAATCTGCTCGCCGCTCCCGGGCACGACACGCGACGTGCTGACCGCGCCGGTAACACTCGATCACCAAGAAGCCATCCTTCTCGACGCAGCCGGCATCGACCTCGCCGCCGAAGACCTTGCCCGCCAAGCGGGCGCCGCCACGATTGCCGCCGCCACCAAGGTCGACACCTTGGCCGTGGTCGTGGATCTGTCCGCCCCACGCGACGACTCGGTCTTCGCCCTCGCCGCCGTCGCGCCTGGCGTGCCGTGCGTCGTCCTGGGCAACAAGACGGACAAACTCGAACCCGACGACGTCGCGTCCGGGGTCGCTTGGCTGGAACAAGCCAACAAGGGGCCGGTATGCGTCATCAGTGCCAAGACAGGCCAAGGCGTCGACGCGTGTCGACGATTGTTGGCCCGCGCCCTCGCGCTTCCGCAGACCGCGCTCGGCGCCGACGTCACCATCGTGACCGCCCGTCAGCGCGCGGCCCTTGAAACCGCCCGCGACGCGCTCCTCCGCGCTGCGGCGGAGTCAGCCGAGATCGCCGAGACCATCGATCGCGCGGACGTCATTGCGTTCGAGCTGCGCGAAGCGCTCGAAGCGCTCGGCTCTATCGCGGGAAGCGTGACCACCGAAGACTTGCTGGGGCGCGTCTTTGCGTCGTTCTGCATTGGCAAGTAATCTCCCGAGCTGCGGGCTGAAGCCCGCGCGGAGTCAAATCATGAGCGAACTCACCATCGAGACAGTCCAGACAGCCGACGCCAACGTCGTCAGGTTCCACACCAACAAGACGCTGAACCCCTTCGGCCCGAAAGCGTTCTACGACGCCGACTCCGCGCAATCCGACACGGTAGCGGCTGACTTCTTCGCCATCGACGGCGTCAAGGGGCTGATGATCGTCAACGAGTTCTGCGCCGTTCACAAGGAAGACGCCGCTCAATGGGATGCGCTGAACCCCGGAATCGAAGCCGTCATCCGATCGCACTGGACCGAAGGGAATCCGTATGCGTCGTAGCTGCCTGCTGCTGCTCGCGCTGACGGGCTGCGCGACTTCCTTCCCACCTTACGTTCCGGCCGACTGCACGGAGACCACGGCGCTCTTCGCCGCGCGCGACGTGTTGGTCGAACCCGATCACGACTGCTTCGCGTGGCTGGACGAGACGCACGGTCGCGTTGCTCGCTCCGGTACTGCCAGCGCAGCCATCTGGACGCGACGCACGCAATCTCAAACGGCCGTCATGGCGTCGGCGGTGCATACGCTGGCCGCCGGCGTGCTCGCGCCCGCCAACACCGATATCGCCGAAGCGTTGCGCGACCCTTCCGGTGAGGTCGGCACCGCGCGCATACGGTTGGTCGCCGAAGACGGCATCGACTCCGAGGTACGCACCTCGCCGATGTTCCTGCTGTACAACCCGGCCGTTCCGGCAGAGGCGAACGCAAACGGGTTCCGCGACGTCCTTCCCGTCCACGACTTCTACCTGGCCATCGTCGATGGGCAGCAACTGGAAGACCACCCGATCCTCGGGCTTCCGGCCCCGCTCACAGATACGCCGCCGACGCTCTACGATCCGGCGATGGCGACTGCCACAGAACCCACGTTCGCAGCGGCTGTTCCTGGGGAGTTGGTGCTCGTGTTGGGCTACGCCGCGGGCGTCCATCAGTCGCAACCGGCTATGTGCGCCAGCGTTGGGCGCGTTCTGGATGACGGTGAGGCATTGGAGGCCATCGCCGCATTGGCGACGGCCGGCGATGAAGAGGGCGGTATCGCGTACGACGCCGAAGTCGAGATGATCATCGAAGGCGCGGCCGCCGGTGGGATGAGCGGTGGCGGCATCTTCGATCGCGACGGCCGACTGATCGGCGTCTTGGTTCGGGCTTCGGAAGCACCGGACCTACCGCAGTACATTCGCGCCGTGCGCATGGTGTATATTGTGAAGCAACTTCATGATGTATTCGATGCGCTTCCCGCCGAGCAACAGGCCGCTGTGGAGCGCTATCTCGAACCGCTTGAAGAAGCTGTCAACCGTTAGCGGCGAACGAAGAAGAGTGGCAAGCCCACGCAAGCGCAGGCTTGCCACCACCCCCCTCGGTGTTATTTGCTGTGCTTGGCCAAGTATGAAGCCACGCCCTCGGCGGACGGCTTCATCGCTTCTTCGCCGTCCCGCCAGTTGGCTGGGCAGACGTCACCATGTTTTTCGTGGAAGCGCAACGCATCGAGCATGCGCAGAGCTTCGTCGACGCTGCGTCCGAGCGGCAGGTCGTTGATCAACGCGTGCCGGACGACGCCCTTGTCATCGATGAGGAACAAGCCTCGCAAGGCGATGGCGTCGTTGAGCAGCACCTCGTAGGAGCGTGCGATGTTCTTGCTGAGGTCGGCTACCAGCGGGTATTGCACGTTGCCGATGCCGCCCTTTTCGACCGGCGTGTTCTTCCACGCTAGGTGCGTGAAGTGCGAATCGACCGAAACACCGATGACCTCGCAACCCTTCTCCTTGAACTGGTCGAGCTTCTTGTCGAAGGCGATGATCTCGGAGGGGCACACGAACGTGAAGTCCAGCGGGTAGAAGAACAGCAGCACGTACTTGCCACGATACGATTCCAGCGTGAGTTCGGCGAAGGTGTTGTTCGGCATCACGGCTTGCGCCGTGAAGTCAGGTGCTTGTTTCGTAACCAAACCACTCATAGTCCATCACTCCTTGTCTGAATTGATTCGGTATTCTCAATACCGTTCCTGCAATCGGGGCAAACGCCCACGAATTCAAGTTTGTAACCGGTCACCTCGTACCCGCTTGGGCTGGTGACCTCGGGCACGTTTGGCTGAAGCGCCGGTCCGAGGGCGTCCTCGACGCGGTCGCACTGGGTGCAGCGAATGTGGTGGTGCTGCGATGCATCGCCGTCAAACCTCGCTTCGCCGCCTCCCAATTCGAGCTTCGTGATCTCGCCCGCTTTGGCGAGCAATTCGAGGTTTCGGTAGACGGTGGCGATGCTGATTTTTGGGAGGCGTTGGCGTGCCATGTCGTATAGCTCGGCGGCCGTCGGGTGCGATGTCACGTTTCTGAGTTCCTCAAGCACGACCTGCCTCTGTCGTGTGTTCCGCCGGGTTGTTCCGTTGCTGTCACCCATTTGGTCCCTTACTGATATTGCGTACTATTAGTATTATTCAACCAATGTCAACCCCCCGGAAGAGTGTAAAGTCTTGGTGCAATATGGGTTCGTTTCGTAATTTCGGTATCGCGCCGTTCGCGGACATGCCGGTTTCCAGCTCGAAAACGCTGGTTTTGGAGTTTTCGGTTGGGTTTGTTTTGCGCATGGTGTCTTGTTGGCTGCCTCCGATTCTTCGCGAGGCAGTAGGTGTTCGGTAACGCTCCTGCATACCCTAATAACTACATCGCTGATTGTTGAGATCTTCGCGATTCACGGCGCGCCTGTTTTGGTAGCGATGGATGGGCGTCTTGTTAGCATGGGGAGGGTTTGACGAAGTTCTTGGCGGATCTGGGACCGGTTTTTTGGTGACAATGGAATACTCGACGGCGACTCGGTTGGGGCGGGGGTTTGGTGGTCTGGTGCTGTTGGTCCTCGTGCTTGCGCCTGGCTGCATCGTTGGGCAGGCACCGGGGAAAGGGCGGACGGTGCATCTGCGCGAGAGCTCGACGGGGGCTGCGTACTGGTTGTACTTTCCCGACGGGTATGACAACACCGCGAGCGCCGGGCGGTCGGAGTCCGGTCACCCACTGGTCATGACGTTCCACGGAAT
>JAJDDU010000310.1 GCA_029260155.1 Phycisphaerae bacterium
CCTTCGATGATAGCGTAACTGGGGACTACGCCGACTGAGAATATGGGGTCGAGGTCGACATTGCCGGTACCGGTGAAAACGAACGCATCGCCGGCGATGTCATCCTGAACGCAGGAGTAGGCCACGGTCACGCCGCTGCCGAATATCTGGGCATCCTCGACGGTCTTGCTGAGGCTGTCCGAGTTGTCCCATAGAATCGTGTTCGTGATCGTACCAGAGCTCGCACTGAGAAAGATGCCGCCCGCTGTCCCACCCGAGGTGTTGTCAGCGATGGTCGTGTTCGTCAGAGTGAGCGGTCCCTGAGCGTCCCAGATAGCACCGCCGTTATCGGCGGCGGAATTGTCGGCAAGAAGACAATTGGTCAGTGACGTGGTCGCACCGGAGCTGAAAATCGCGCCGCCGCCGCGCTGCGTCCCGCTTGTCGAGACGGTATTGCGGAGCAACGTGCAGTTGGTCAAAGTGACGGCCGCACCGGTGGCGTTTTGGATTGCGCCGCCGCGCATCTCGGCGGTGTTGTCCTGCAGGACGCAGTTCGTCAACTGAGGGTTGCTTCCCGAGCCGCTGTTAATCATGGCGCCGCCGCCATTTGCGGAAGTGTTGAGCTCGAAGAGGCAGTTGGTCAGACTCACGGAGCTGCTGCAACTGATCGCCCCGCCCCCTTCGGACGAGTTCTGCCGGAATATGCAATTGTCGAACGAGGCAGAGCTGCCGGACAGGCAGAAGACGGCGCCACCGCCGCCGTTGGTCGAGGAATTACCGATGAAGTCGGTCGCGGTGACGGTGGGGCTGCCGTTGAGCTCATTGGTCATCGCCCCGCCGCCCGCGATTCCGGTGTTGTTCTCGAAGGTGCAGCCGTCGATCGTGCCGGAGGCGAACCGGTTGTACATCCCGCCGCCTTCGGGTGCGGTGTTCCCGCTGATCGTGGTCCCGGAAAGGTCGAACACAGCGTTACCGATGTTGACGATGCCGCCGCCATCGGAGGAGTTGGCCGTGTTGTTGGACACAGTCCCGCCGACAAGGGTCAAGGTGCCGTCATCGTTATGGATTCCGCCGCCACCTTCGAATTGAACGCGCGTCGCTGTGTTGTTGTCGATGAGGCAGTTCGTCAACGTCGGGCCTCCGCCGGCAGCGTGAATGCCGCCGCCGGTGCCCGCGGTGTTGTTGATGATGTCGCAGTCCGTGAACTGCGGGGTGCCCATGGTGTATATCGCGCCACCACCGCTGCCGGTGTTGAAGGCCTGGTTGCCGTCGAAGGTGCAGTTATCAAATGCCGGCGAGCCGCCGCGCAGGTAGACCGCCCCGCCCCGCCCGCCGCCAAAACCGTCGGCGGAGGAGTTGGACGCGAAGGTGCAGTTGGCGATAGTGGGGCTGCCGTTCAGTGTGTAGAATCCCCCGCCGCCGTTGAGGAAGGCATTGGAGTTGCCGTTTGCGTACCCGTCGCGGATGGTGAAGCCGTCGAGGATAGCCGTCGCGTCGGCGCCGCTGCCTGTTACGACTTGGTAGGCGTTTTCATCGCGGGACGGATCGTCGAGCGGGCCGGTATCGTTCTCGGCCAAGTCGCCGCTGAGGATGGTCGGATTGGCGACGGCGTCACGGAAGTCTGGGTCCGGGGCTCCGATACCCGCGTATCCACCGTTTATGGTGATGCCGGTGAACAGTTCAAACGAAGCTCCGCGCAGGCCGGATCCTGTAGGATTGACCGGACTCTCGTCGGGTCGGTAGGTGCCCTGGGCGACGCGTACCTCATCGGCCAGGCCGCCCTTTGCTGCCGCCAGAATGGCGTCGGACAGGTACTTTAGTGCATTGTCCCAATCTGAACCGTCGCCGCCGGGCAACGCGTCGTCGTCGACGAACAGTATAGTCGAGATGATGGGCGTTGTGCCCTGGAATTCGTAGGCGCCCATGTCGACGATGGGTGCGCTGCCGTTTCCGGTGTCTGGGTCAGTGCCGGTGTCGTCGTGGAAGCGCGGGTTTCCGTCGAGGTCAGTGTTTACACCCAGGATGGGCGTGTTGTCACCCGCGTCGATACAGGGTGAACCCGGATCGATTCGGAGGTCTCCGCCGGCCAAGTCGGCAAACAGCGGGTCAACGTCTATGTTCCCGACACCAGGCCAAGCGCCTTGGATGTCGCTGTAGGTGGCTGTCGTTTCGCTCTTGACATCGTCGAAGATCTCATTCGCATCATCACCCCATAGAATACAGTTGGCCAACGTCGGGTTGCTAAGCTCGTTGTATATCGCGCCGCCGTCTCCAGAGGAGATGATGGTGTTGCCGCCGAATGAGCAGTTGGTCAGCGTGGGGCTGCTATTGGAATTGTACATCCCGCCGCCGTCAAAGAGAGTCTCGTTTCGGCTGAAAGTGCAGTTGGTCAACGCCGGGACGCTGTTGGAATTGTACATTCCACCGCCGCTGCTGCCGGCCGAGTTGCCGCTGAACAGGCAGCTGATCAGCGTCGGCGTGCTGGTTCCGTTGAACATGGCGCCGCCGCCGTTACCGTCGGCGGTGTTGCCGTCGAACAAGCAACTGGTCATCGTGGGACTGCTGTTGTCGTTGTACATCGCGCCGCCGGAGGCGCTCTCACCAGCCAGGTTGACGCCGAATGTTGCGGAATTGTTGCTGAATACGCAATCGGTAAGCGTTGGGCTTCCGCCGGTGTTGTACACTGCCCCGCCGCCGCTACCGCCCAACGAGCTGTTGCCAGCGAATGAACAGTTGATTAGCGTCGTGGAGGCGTTCGACGTGTACATCGCGCCGCCGTCGAAATCGGCTGAGTTGTTGGAGAACACGCAGCCGGTGAATGTGGAATCGCTGTCCAACTCGGCCGCCGCGCCACCGCGCCTGGCGGAGTTTCCGAAGAACACGCAATTCATGATCGTTGGGCTGCTGCCGAGGTTCAACAGTCCGCCGCCTTGGTCGTCGGGGGCCGTACCATCGGCGTTTCCACCGATGACAAAGAAGCCATCGAGAACGGCGGAAGCGTCAGCAGTGTTGCCGGTTACGACGTGATAGCTGTTTTCGGCCGGTCCGGGGAGCTCTGTCAGGGCTGCATCGTCACCATTGAGGTCGCCGCTTAGGACGGTCGTGTTTGCGTTGAAATCCCGAGTGGTGAGATCGAATGTGTCCGGGTCTTCGTCGCCCGCCAAGCCGCCGTAGATGGCTTTGCCGGTGAGCAACTGGAACGTCGCCGAGCGGTCGAGCGCAGTCTGCAGCGCGCCTTGGTCGGGCTTGTAGCTGCCTGCGGCGACCCAGATCTCTTCGATTTCGCCGCCGGATGCGGCCGCGGTGGCGATTGCATCCTGCAAACTGTTGAATGCATCCGTCCAGGAGGATCCGTCGCCGGCACCGGCTGCATCGTCGTTGACAAACAGCCGAGTCAAGATCAGCGGGTCGCATTCGTCAGGGACACCGTTCTCGTTTGTGTCCGGACTGGTTTCGTCGGCGATGTCGCATTCGTCGGGAATGCTGTTCTCGTTGCAGTCATCGCAGGCTGGGTCGGCCGAGCAGTTGGCGATGTCCACGGCGTCGTCGATTCCGTTTTTGTTGCAGTCGGCCAACGGAATCTCACACTCGTCCGGAACACTGTTTTCGTTGTCATCCGTGCTGGTTCCGTCTGTAATGTCGCACTCGTCGGGAACCGAGTTCTCGTTGCAGTCGTTGGGGCCGCCAACAAAGGCCAACCCGTCGATGCTGCACATGTCCGGATCGCCAAGGAACGTACCGATCAAAGATCCAGCACCCGTCGCGGAGTTGATGTCGATCAATTGCAGATCCCGAGCGGTCGCTCCAATCAGCCGCCCATCGGGCAGGAATGAGACGCCGGCGACACGGTCGAACCCCGTGCCGTTACCGATCGGCGTGACCAAACAGTGATCGTTGACATCGGGCGTCGGATCGACGATCAGCAACGCGCCGTCCGCAACGGCGGGAGTCCCGCTGTTGCCGCCGGTAGAGCCATAGAGCGTGCCGTCAGACGCGAGCGTCAAACCGGCGATCCGCACCTCGTGATTCACTTTCCCGTCGAAGAAGACCGTGGAGCAACGGAACGAATCCTGCGCGGTGTCTGCGTCCACATCGTAGAGTGCCGTGCCGTTGGGGTCGGATACAATCAGCGTGATATCGTCGGGCAAGAATGCAATGTCGCTGGGAGAGGCGTTCGCAAAGTGGCCAACGAGTGTCGTCTGCCCCGATTCGAGATCGTATTTCAGAATCGCGTCCTCAAAGTTGAGCGAGATGTACAGGGAGCGGGTATCAGGAGACGGAGTCACGCCGGACGGACCGCAGAGATCCAAACTGGGGAACAACGTTTCGAGATCGGCCACAAGCGCGACTTCGGCTGTGGCTGGGTCGATCTGGTAAAGCCGCCCGCCACAGCAATCGCCTCCCTGGACACCGTACAGCACGCCGCCAGATACGCCTGTCTGGAGGTCGCATTCGTCGGGGACGGAGTTCTCGTTGCAGTCATTCCCGGCGATCTCGCACTCGTCTGGTACGCCATTGACGTTGCAGTCGCGGCTGGGGCCACCCTCAAGGCAGTCGGGGCCGGACAACTGCATCTCGAAGCTTCCTTCTTCGCCGTCGTACCCGCTGATCCGAATCAGGTACGTGGTCCCCGCAGAAACACCGAGTGTGAGCTCGGACGTGAGTGACTTTCCGAAGTCGCAACCGTCGTCATCGCAAGCGATTTCGTTCACGTCGGCGTCAACGCAGTCCGGGTGGACTGACACGACGGTGTCAAACGTTGAGTTGCAAAGGGAGATGGTAAGCGAGCCGCCGGTCATCGGCACGTAGCGATACCAGGCGTCCGGGTCATCAGCTCCTTGCTCGCCGCAACTGGCATCGCCGTCATTCGTAAGGCCGGTCGTGTCGCCGGTGTAGACAACACCCGGGCACACGAATGCGCTTGCTCCGCAGGCATCTGAGGCGGGAACTACGCTGGGACCTGAGGCGATGTCGATAGCGTCGTCAACGCCGTTGCCGTTGCAGTCGGTGATCTGCGGTTGTGGCGGCACGATGATGATCTCGCAAGCATCACCGACCCCGTTGCCGTTCGTATCCGTCTGGTCGTCGTTCGAGATTGCGGTGCAGTTGTCGCATGCGTTGCCGAACGCATCGCCATCGGTGTTGGCCTGATCATCGTTGGCGTCGGCTGTGCAGTTGTCGCATGCGTTGCCGAACGCATCGCCGTCGGAATTGACCTGATCGGCGTTCGCACTTGCAACGCAGTTGTCGCACACATCGCCGACACCGTCACCGTCGCCATCGGCTTGGTCGGTATTGGCGAGCGCCAAGCAGTTGTCGTTCTCGTCGGCGATGCCGTCTTCGTCTTCGTCGACGACGATCACCTCTTCGACATCGCACGCATCGCCGGCACCGTCACCGTCCGTGTCCGCCTGGTCCGGATTGGCTACGTTGGGACAGTTGTCGCAGGCATCGCCTAGTGGATCGCCGTCGGCGTTGGCTTGGTCCGGATTCGGAATCGATGAACAATTGTCCGCGCTGTCAAGCGCACCATCGCCGTCGGAGTCGAGGTCGGCGGCGGTGGCCACGTCTTCCACGAGGTATTCGAGGATATCGCCCGTCTCAAAATCGATACCGAATTCAAACTCGGCGTCGCCGGTGTCGCTGCCGTCGGCGCGCGTGCCGCTGATCTCCACGCGGTCGGCCGACTCCGGGCCGATCTCTACGGCGCGCGTTCCAACGGTCACGGTCGTGCGGTGGACGATCTCGTCGAGCAGGAACATGCGTACAGTGACATCTGCCGACTGAGTGCCGTCGTTCGCGATGCGCACGGTGACAGGGCCAGGCGGTGGCACTTGTTGTTCGGGGGGATCCTGCGTATCGAGCGGGGGCACGTTGGCCGGTGGACCAAAGAACCCTGCCGGCAGATTCTCCAGGAAATCGAGGAACGCTCCCTCCGTACACCCGAGAGGTGCCCACGAACAGAGGACGATTACAAACGTTGCAGACGCGACGCGCCTAATGTGTCTCATATCACTGCCAATCACGTAGTCACCGCCGCAAGAACCGCCTGTCACCAAACACTTTCGCCTGCGGGAGCTTCCTTGCGACATGCCAAAAGCACCCCACAAACGCGGTCTGTGTTGAACCGCCAAGTGCTTGGAAAACCAAGTGCTTCACGATACACCGGACGGGCGCCAAAGTCAATTGGGACTGGCGTAAGTCGTTTATGCGTTTTACGTTATCGAACTCCGAAATCGCAGCAGCGATGTCATTGGATCTGCGAGGACGGTCAGCACGCGGAGGCGGTAGCAAGGGATGGAAACGCTCCGCGCACGGACGCCCCAGGGCGACTCGCACGCCCTCGTTCCGCTGGTGGTGGACTTTGTCGAGGCTCGCGGAAAAAATACCAATCTGGAGGCGAGAAGTGCAGCACAAGTCGTTTGAATGTTGATGTGCAACTCCGTTATACTCGGGGGTGTGGTTAGAGGCCCGCATCCCCTGCGGGCATGGGCAACAGAGTCTTCGAGCCGCGGGATTCATCTCGCGCGGACGTCCG
>JAJDDU010000032.1 GCA_029260155.1 Phycisphaerae bacterium
CCTCCGTGAACTTGATAGCGTTGCCGATCAGATTGATGAGGACTTGACGCAGGCGCGTGGAGTCGGTTCGGATGGTTTCGGGGATCGCGCCGCTGTACTCGACGTTGAATGGCAATCCCTTTGAGTCGGCCCGCACACGCATCAGCGAAGCCACCTCGGCGACGCTCCGGCACGGCTGACAGTCCCCGCACTCGATCGTCATCTTGCCCGACTCGATCTTGGAAAGGTCGAGAATGTCATTGATGATTCCGAGCAGGTTCGTCCCGTTGCGGCGAATCGTGCGGACGTTGTCGAGCCTCTCCGACTCCGACAGCGCTCCATCGAGGAGATTCTCGGAGAAGCCGAGGATCGCCGTCAGCGGTGTGCGAATCTCGTGGCTCATGTTGGCTAGGAAATCGCTCTTGGACTGGTTCGCCACCTCGGCAGCTTTCCAGGAATCTCGCAATTCGTCGATCTGTTGCGTGTTCACGAATGCCGCAGCGGCTAGCTTCGCCAAGATGTCGAGAGTTTCCAGGAGGTGCGATGGCAGTTGGCTCTGGGAGAACATGGCCATCACACCGATGGCCTCTCCGTTTACCACCAGCGGAAACCCGGCGAAGGCGTGGAGCTTGTGCTTGGCAGCCCATTCTCGGTCATGCACGCGCCCGTCATGCGAGGCATCGTTGCTGATCGTCTTGCAACTGCCCGCGGCGACCGAGCCAACCTTGAAGACGCCGATAGGAACTCGACGATGATCGCCGTCGATATGCGTGTAGTACCCGGAGCTTGATACTAGATGGAGGCATTCCTGCGTCCCTGGACAATGGTCCGCCAGCGCGCACTCTGAGCAAAGATCACCAGCACGCCTGAGCCAGAGCCGTGAGAAGTAGGCACCGAACTTGTCCGTGAGCACCTCGGTTATGGTCTGAGCCACTTGCATTTCCGAACGGCACGCAAACAGTTTATGTGGAATCTCATTGATCGCCAGGACTTCCTGATTGATCGCCTTGCACTCGGCGTTGGCTGTGCGCAGACGATCCTCTGCCTGCTTGCGCACGGAGATCTCGTCTCTGAGGCGCTGACTCGATTGTGTCTCCAACAGAAGCGCCGCCCTCTTCTTTTCGCTCAGGTAGAACGCGGCTCCGGCGCCAAGCATTACCAGCAGCATCAGCAACCCCGCGATGAGCATTGTTCTGGCTTGAGCGGCAATGGGTGCTGCGATATCGTCATAACCCATTGTCACGCACACCGACCACAATTCATCCCCGATTCTGACGGGTGCAAAGCCCGCCAACTTCTTGACGATCCGTGGCTCGGACTCATGCCACCAAGCGGAGTGATACACCGCCACCCCGGCCTCACCCGCGCTCGTTCTGGCCAGAAGGGCTTGCATTTCAGACCAGTCGAACTTGGGAAACTGTTTCTTCCGCATGGCCAATATGTCTGTGCCGATCTGAGTGCGGTCGGGATGCGCGAGCATTATCCCATCATCGTCGAAGAGCTGCGCGTAGCCATGCTCGCCTATGTGGATGTCGTCAATTGTCTTGTTGATGGTCTCCGTGTAGACCAAGGCACGAATGATCCCGACAAGTTGGTCGTTGTCGATCACTGGGGCGTAGACCGAAAAGGCCATCTCTCCCGATCTCGATGTGAAGATTTCACTCGTGTATGCGGTGTCGCCCCAGTCACGACCAACGCGGGAGGGACGCTCTTGCTCTAGCCGCTTATGGTGATCGAGAATATGACTCACACCGGGTTTGCGCGAGTAATCTGCGCCGATCTTTCCCGACTCAGGCGGCAAGCTGCTCTGCACGATGCCCTTGGCATCCAGTCGACACAGCGACGAAACACCCTTGAGGTGATCCCCGGCCGATCTGATCTCCAGCGAGTACCCGTTCCTGACCAGCACATCTTGAGCGCTTAGGCCTTCCTTGGCCGCCTCTACGACCGAAGGGTACTGCGCGATTAGCCGTGTCTCTTCCCCTATGTCTCCGATGAACGCTTCCAGACGCTGAGCCTCCGTTTTGGCGAGGGTCAGCAGGTGTTGATGGGTTTTTTCGACACTATTTCGTTCAAACGCCGCCACGCTCGATCTGGACACCCACCACATACTGGTGGTGATGCCGACCAATGCTACGACGACGGCCAGTCTGATCCACTTAGGTTGGCGCACAATCCTTCTCCTGCCCACCTGCGAGGTGGGACGGGGCGTAAGACATCTCAGGAGATACATCGACATCGCTGCGGTGCGCCTGGACTCGACGCTGGGCGTGGATCGGCGGGTCGCATGTGTGTCCGATATGATCCGCCTTTGCGGCCCCGGATTGCAGGCGGCGATCCGACACGCGATAACGCTCCCAAGCCAAGCATGGCCGCTCGGTGACGGGCGGGCGATCATGCGATGGCGCTTTGAACTGCGCGCGGCCTCACGTTGGGGCGAGAACGCCCATCTTTCCCCCTTGGCAAAGCTGTTGCATCGAGAGGGTGGGATTCGGGTCTTCACCGATACCCGCCGGGCTGAGACGTGCCGCTTGAGGCACTACGAGGATACTGATCACGGACCCGCGGCGCTCGTTGCTGAGGCGGTTGGATGTGACGCACCGTACGATGCCGCCCGATCCGGTTGGTCCCACGCCTCGTAGAGATCGATGATCCACTGGAGCGCGGCCAGGGTTTGCTCATCTTGCGCACCGTGGATTCTCTTGATAACGGCGTAGCTGTCGAGCAAGAAGGGTTCGGGCTCTTCGAAGCGCCCCATTCGTTTGAGACGCGGGCCTAGCTCACTTGTGGCCTTGGCGGTTCTGGGATCGTCCTCAGAAAACTGGCGGCGACGAATATCGAGACATTCGCGGAGGAGAGGTTCGGCTTCGGAATGGTCACCTCTTTCGCGATGAAGGGCTGCGAGGTTCCACAGGCTATTGGCGACTCCTGGGTGGTCGGCATCGAGGAGCGCCGATCTTGTGTTCAGAACTTCGCGGCAGAGCGGCTCTGCGGATTGGTACCCGGCGCTAGACGGCGACCTTCCGTCGTGCGGGGCGTTCGTCGCTGATGATGTTTCCGTCTCGGAGTGACACTACCCTGTCACACCAGCCGGCGACTTCGGGTTCGTGGGTTACCATGAGGATGGTCTTTCCCTCAGTGCGCAGATTGTCGAACATTTGGAGGATGATCTGAGAAGTCTCTGTGTCGAGATTTCCGGTCGGTTCGTCGGCTAGGATGATGAGCGGCTCGTTGACGAGCGCTCGGGCGATGGCGACGCGCTGCTGCTGGCCGCCCGAGAGCTCCATGGGTCGGTGGTGGCTGCGGTCGCTGAGGTCGACGAGGTCGATGTACTTGGCGGCTTGCTCGCGGCGCTGGGCTGCGCGGACGCCCTGGTAGAACAGAGGCACCTCGATGTTCTCGATGACGGTCAACTGCTGGATCAGATTGAAGTTCTGAAACACGAAACCGAGGCGGCGGCCTCGCATGGCGGACAGTTCGTCGTCGTCGAGTGTGGAGACGTCAAGGTCGCCGAGGTGGTAGGCGCCACCAGTGGGACGATCGAGGCAGCCGAGGATGTTCATGAGGGTGCTTTTGCCGGATCCGCTCTGCCCGCAAATGGCTACCATCTCGCCGGTGACGAACGACAGGTTGATGCTGCGCAGGGCATGCACCGACACTGACGTTCCCGGCGTCGTGTAGATCTTGGTCAGGTCGGTAACTGATGCGATGATGTCTTGCATGCGGCTACGACGTGGGCCTTCGTCCACCGCGCTTCCCGCCGCGACGAGACTTGGGTTTGGGTTTGGGTGCCGCATCGGCTTGTGCGGATTTATCCTCGGGTTTCTCGATCGACGGAAGGTCCGGCAGACTGCCCTTGGCGACATCGGAGACGCTCAACAGGATTCTTTCGCGCGGTTCCAGCCCGGAGACTACGGCCACGAAGTCGGAGCTGGCGTCGCCGAGTTGCACTTCGCGCGGGGTGCCTTCGCCTCCGTCGGACATGAAGACGTAGTGGCGGCCGCCTTTGGTGAAGATGGATTGCGGTGGAACGCTGAGCATGTCCTCGACCTCTGAGATCGCAATCTTGGCACGCGCGGTCACACCGGGTTTGAGCATGGGGCCGCTCTGATCCAGCGTGATTTCGGTCTCGTATTCCTTGAGGTCGGGATTCAACCACTGATTACGGGAGTCTGCGAGCGGCGCGATCCTTGTCACTTTACCGGTGAAAACGCGGTCGGGGATGGCGTCAATTTCGACCGTGACTACCTGCCCTGGCGTGATCTTGTAGGTCTTGGCTTCGTGGATGCGAACCTTGACGAGCATCACCGAGGAATCGGGGAGGGTGACGAGGGTCTGACGCTCGTGCACATCGCTGCCTTCGGTCATTTTTTGCGGATCCCAGCGGTGGCCTGCGTAGTACACGACAATCCCCGGCGTCGGCGCGCGGATCTCGCAGGCCTCTAACTGCTCGCGGTGCTTTTTCAACTGTTCTTGGGTGTTGAGTAGATTGGCGCGTTTGGCTTCTGCATCGGCGTGTTTTTGCGCTTCCTTGGCGACGGCGCTCTTCCGTGTGCGCTCAAGCTCTTTTTCCTTTTCGCTTATCTCAGATTTGAGTTGTTCCTCTTTCTTGGGGAACTCATGGGCATTGAAGATTTCCAGGGACAACTTGGCCGTGTCGATGCCGCGATCCGCTTCGTGCTTCGCGAAGATCTTCTGGTCCAAATCCGTCTTGGAAACGTAGTTGTTGTCGTAGAGGCCCTGCGTGTTTTTGAGTTCTTCCTCAGCACGCGTACGCGTCTCTTCGGCGCGCTCGACATCCAACTTTGCCACCATCCGCATCTTCTCTGCGTCGCCTTCGATGTACTTCAAGTAATCGCTGCCCGCCCATTTGAGGGCGAGTTCGCCTTTGCGGATGTTGCTGGCGTTCTCGTCGATCAGGATTTCGAGGTCTTTTTCGGCGGCCTCCAGGCCGGCAATCGCACTCGCCTCCTTGGCCTCCTCCTGGCGGATGACGTCTTCGATCTTGTCGCTGGCGAGCTTGACCAGTAGTTCGTCTTTCTCGACGATCGTACCCTCTTTGATCAGCCAGATGATCGTGGTTCGCCCCTCGACCTTGCACTTGATGTCGGTCGTTTTCATGGCCTGGAGTTCGCCCTTTGCCTCCTCGAACACCGGGAACGACCGCTTCGTGACCTCGAATGAGACGGCCGACTGCGCGCCCGCCGCGGGCCGCCAACGAGCGATGGCCTGCCACCCGCCGAGCCCCACGATCGCGAGCACCAATACGACGATCCAAACACGGAAGCCACCCCTAGACCTAGCTGTCACAGGCTTGCGCACCTCGGCTGCGGGTGGTAAGGAAGCTTCGGACGCCGTAGCCGGCCGAACGGTGGTGGACATGGTTGTGACCTCGCGTTTCGGGGAAACCCCTGATTCTCATTCGATCGGGTCTATTCTACGCAGAGCGGGAGTGATACACCAACATAGTTCACAAATGAGCTGTCATTTCTTGTCACGGGCCCGATTCTTGTTCGGCACGGTCGTCGTAGCGTGCCCATTTGCCTTCGTCGTCTACGCGCAGCGTTCCCGAGTCGCGGAGGAACTCAAGCACCGCACGTCGAAAATCAGACCGCGATGCGGCGTAGCTGTTGCGGGCCTGGGCGAGATCCTCCTGGGCGTCGACCACGTCAAAGATCGAGACGTCTTGCCCCGCATCGAGTTTGGCCTGGACCATGTCAGCCCGGAATATGTTGGTCTGGATCTGTTGGTTCTGAATCCCCATCGTCGAGTAGGCGGACACGATGCGTCGCAGGGCGCGCCGCACTTCAAGGCGAACGTTGTCCACGGATTCTTCATAGTCGCGTTCGATGCGGCGCAGTGCGATCAACGCGCCGCGGTAGTCGTTTCGCTCGCGTTTGCGATCCAGCGGAATCTCGACGTCGACGCCGGCGCTCCATCGCGTATTCTCGGAATCGAACGCGCCCGCGCTCAACCGCGTCGCATCGGTGTCCGATGTCATGCTGGCCCGCAGATCGACCTGCGGCAGGATGTTGTTGCGTGCGGTGTCGACCGCTCGGCGGGCATCGTCAATTTGATCTCGGGCGGTCGCAAGGTCCAGGCGGTACTTGAGCGCCGCCTCCGTGGCTTCAGCCACCGAAACCTCCGGATCGTACAAGTCCAGCCCGTCGTCCACGACGTCGATGTTCTCTTGCGTGGGCATGCCCAGTCGTATCTTGAAGAAGTCAAGCGCTGTCTCGTAGTTCTGGCGTGTGATCTGCGCCGAGTCGCGTGCGGTCAACATGCCGACACGAGCGCGATCGGCATCAAGGGGGAGCTTGCGTTCCGCGTCGGCCAGCGCCTTCTCCCGTCTGTAGGCGCGCTCCAGGCTCGCGGCCGACATTTGCGCGCTCTCGATTTGCGCCTTTTGACTCAGTAGATTGAAGAAATCGCCCGCAAGTGCCACCATGAACTCACGCCGAAATCGCTCGAAAGACCGCACGGAGTAGACCAGCTCGCGCTCAGCGCGGTATCGCCCCTCGTACGCGGGAGGCCCTGCGCCGCGAAGCAGTGGTAGGCGGCCTTGCAGGACAATTTGACCGGATTCGCCGGTGGCGACGTTCTCGCCGATGTCGCGGGCGAGGTTGCTGATTACCCGGGCGGTGACTTCGCCCCCGTACGGCAGCCGTTGCTCGACCGCGAAGTTGGCGACTGCGGAAAAGGCCTGGTCGGTGTCGGTCCCGCGCGCTTCGTCGTAGTCGAAGCTCAACATGCTGTCGACGAATCGCGGCGTCCACAGATACCGCTCCAGTGTCAGATCCAGGGCGCTGAGGTACAAGATTTCCTTTTCCGTCTGATACCTTCGGGCATGTCGCGCGGCGTACGCGAGCGCGTCGGAGAGCGTGAACGGCTGCGGCGCCTCGGCGAGCGCGTCAGGGGGCGAAGCGTCCGTCTCGGGATCGTCGTTCCGCAAGTTCTCCGGTGTTTCTCCGTCACTCACCGGCTCGCGCACCGCGGTCGCGCGCCGAAACCCCTCGGGAACGGCTGGATCGACCGGCGAGGGCACTAAGCTGTACATCTGCGATCGGCTCGTTACCGAACCGGACTCAGGTGCAAGATTCGCATTCGTGTTAAATCCAAGTGCAGCCTGCTGGCGCTTCTGAATGAGCGAAGCGACCTCACGATCTGCACTGTTGATGAGCGGCTGGCCGCATGCCGTCATTAAGAGGGCACAGCAAGCACAGAGCAAGCCGCAGCCCGCCCACCGCCGATTTGTCGTTCCTGCGTTCATGGGGACAAGGCTCTCCGCTGGCCTTCCGCTGTCAAGCGAGCGGTGTACAATTTTGTCATGACCACGGACGATCTCGACGCGATGATCGCCGATGCCGCCGGCCGGCTGCGACGCGCTGGACACGTTTGCTGCCTGACGGGTGCCGGCATCAGCGCCGAAAGCGGCGTAGCGACGTTTCGCGGCGCCGGCGGCCTTTGGGAAGGCCGCCGCGTCGAAGACGTCGCGACACCGGGAGCTTTTACCCGCGACCCGGAGGACGTGTGGCAGTTTTATCTCTGGCGTCGCCGCCAACTCGTCGATAAGAAGCCCAACGCAGGTCACGACGCTCTGGCGGAGATTGAACGCGTCCTGGCCGACTTCACGCTCATCACGCAGAACGTCGACAACTTGCACCGACTGGCCGGTAGCAGCAACGTCATCGAACTTCATGGCAACGTATGGACCGACCGCTGCACCGCGTGCCCGCGAGAGAATCGCTCCAACAAAGCCCCAAACGCCAGTTCGGAGTCAATACTCGACCAGATTCCCCACTGCGAAAATTGCGGTGAAATGATGCGCCCCGGCGTGGTCTGGTTCGGCGAAATGCTCCCCGCCGACGCCCTTGCCGCTGCCCAGGAGGTCTCCGCCCGGTGCGACGTCATGCTCGTCGCCGGCACCAGCGCCGTGGTTCAGCCTGCCGCTTCACTGGCCTATTGGGCCCAAGCCAGCGGCGCCGCCATCATCGAGATCAACCCCGATGCCACACCCTTGTCACCCCTGGTGGACATCCGCTTGCCCCTGCCTGCAGGGCAAGTTCTCCCTCAGATAGCACAAGCGTTGTCAGGGTAGGCTGAATTTCACCCGCCGCACTCGCCCTCGGATGCGACACTGACGCCCGCCGTCGCGGCGAAGCAGTCGTTCGCATACGTTTCGCCGTCACAGCCGCACACGGGTTGGAAGATCTCGGTGCATACTTCCGGGATCTCGTCGCACACGCCGGATTGGTCGCTGCTGCCGCAAGAGCCCTCAGCGAACAGGCAGTAGAACCCGTCGGCGCACACAGTGCCCGCGATTCCGCCACAGAATGCGTCGGCTGATGGCTCGCACGGCCCGCGATGAGCGACGTTGATGCCGGCGGAGTTCGCGCGGCAGGGGTTGGAATACGTTTGCTCATCGCACCCGCACACGGGCGAGAATTCCTGAGTGCAAATCGACGGCATCGGCGTACACATGCCCGGTGACCCCGACTCGTCGCAATCTCCCTCATCGAACTGGCAGAACGACGAAGTCTCGCACGCAACCCCGTCCGCCCCGCCGCAACCGACTGGATCGGGCGGATCGATGTCGAAACAGCCGGTCGTCGACGCCATCATGGCCAATGCGATCACGACGACCATCCCTCTGGCTTGTCGAACTCGTTTCATGTCCCTGCTCCATACTTCAGAGGTTGGCGACCTGCGAATTCACCGGTTGAAAACCGGTGCCACACGCCCAATACGAATCCTTGTTTTGTCGGAATCAGTCTGTGCCTCAGATGCCGATTCTACGCGTCAACGTGCTGACGACAAACACATAGGACTGTTCCCAGCGCAGAGCCGACACTAACAGCGATATCTAGTGTTGCCATCGGTGCTGAGTTGCGCGCATAGACCCCTGCCAGAAAAGATTGGAGCCGAGCGGGCACGATCCGCCAACCTCCTGGTTGCAAACCAGGCGCTCTCCCAATTGAGCTACGGCCCCGGCGTGTCCCACAGCGCTTGAATGCGCGCCACAGGTCTCTGGATACTTGGTATCGACGCACGCGGGTGCCCCGTTCCACCCGGAAATGGGCCCACCAGGACTTGAACCTGGGACCTCGTCGTTATCAGCGACGCGCTCTGCCAACTGAGCTATGAGCCCTTCGTTTTCGTCGAACGGGTACTCTAGGGGCGAACGTGGTTCTGTCAACGTACGCGGCACACAGTAACTGTTTTCGCAGCTGCGATGTGTTCAGAACACCTGCGTGCAACCAGACGATCACACGGTCCAACAAGGTGCCCCCAAGAGATGGGCCCGCCCGTTTCGAGTGGACGCTCATGACGTCGGCAACACGTCGCACCGCGCGAAACTAGACGCAAACCGCTTCGCCGACCGTCTACCTGCTGAGGTTTTGAATCCTGTGTTGCGATAATCGATCCATGAGAAAGGTCTCATGTGCACACCGTTTCGCTCGTAACATCATTCTCTTACCGGCATTGACGCGATCTGTCGTCATAGAAGCCCCATGGGGCAACATCCCTAATATCTATGAGAACACAAAAAAGCACCCAGATTGGCTAATGCGTACAACAGAAAAAAAGTTCCCAAACCACCGTAATTTACCTTGCATCACCAAATTACCCAGAGTAACATTCCGCCCGATGGCAGCATTTGATGTCACGGAGGACGCAATTAGGAGCCACGACAGATGAAGAAGAAAGATCAAGCGATCGAGACGAAATGGGCCAAGTACCTGCGGAAGCACGATGTCAAGCTTCGTAACGAGCTGGTTGTTCACTACAGCCATCTCGTTCACACGCAAGCGGCCCGCCTATCACGCAAATTGCCGGCGCAGATTTCCTATGACGAGATTTGTAGCGCGGCGTTTGACGGCCTGATCGAGGCCGTTGAAGCGTATGACCCGATGCACAAAGCCAAGTTTGAAACATTCTGCCAGCAGCGGATTTCCGGAGCTGTCATGGATTGGCTGCGTGGGTTGGATCCTCAAAGTCGCACGGTACGAACCTTCGAGAAGAAACGGCTGAGCGCCCGCGAGATGCTGGATGCTGAGAATGGCCGGCCTCCCGATCAGCTGGAGATCGCCGCGCGCATGGGCGTGTCCATCGCACGTTACGAACAGCTTTGCCGGCTGTCACAACTCGGCAAGGAAGTCCATTTCAGCGCCATGGAGCCGCAGTCTGACCGCAACGGGCGGGGTCCGGCGCGTAGTTGGGACGTTGGAGACAAGCGTGGCGTCGACCCAGCCGCCACCATGTCGCGCGAAATGCTGACCGAGTACATCACTCGAGGCCTCTCCCGCGAGGAGCGGCTGGTGCTGGTGCTGTATTACTACGAAGAACTGACCAGGTCGGAGATCGGCTCTGTGCTGAAGCTCTCCGAATCCAGGGTAAGCCAGATTCACAAGGACATACTCCAACGCCTGCGCATGCGTTTCGGTAAGAGCCTGTGTGAGGAGTTGGTTGCGTAAGAGGGTATGGATGTCGCCTCAGGCGGGCAAGGACGCTTCGCCGGGGACATCATTGTTCGCTGTTCGGGCTGGCTGTCACGGATGACGGTTAGTCAGGAACATGTTGATGGTAGCCTGACGGTTGCGTACCATCGCCGAAATGGCACGCAACCTCAGGCTACTCCTATGTTATGACGGAACGGATTTCCATGGCTGGCAATTCCAGCCGGGGTTCCGGACGGTGCAGCATACGCTTCAGCAGCAGCTCCGTCGCGTGCTGCGTCACGAAGTGACTCTCGTCGCGAGCGGCAGGACCGACGCGGGCGTGCATGCCGCGGGCCAAGTCGCCAATGTCGTCACCTCGTGCACAATTCCATGTCACAAGCTACGTCATGCCATCGGCTCGCGACTGCCTGAGGATTTGGGCGTCCGTGCGGTCACTGAGGTCGCGATGGATTTCCACGCGATACGCAGCGCCGCCGGCAAGCTGTATCGCTACCGCATCTTCAACACGCCGGTGAGGCCGGTCACGCGATCGATACAGCGCTACGCCTACCATTTCTGGGAGCCGCTCGACGTACACCGCATGCAAGAGGCTGCCTCACGCTTCGTCGGCGAGAAAGATTTCACGTCTATGGCTGCGCGCAGGTGCGTGCGGCAGACCATGGTGCGGCGGGTCATGCGTTGCGACGTCGAGCGTCACCTTGACGAGATTCGCATAGATGTCGAGGGAGGCGGTTTTCTTTACAATCAAGTACGCAACATGGTCGGAACGCTGATCGACATCGGTCGCGGACGTTGGGAGCCCGAGTGCATCGACGAAATGCTCGCAGGTCGTGATCGTTCGCTGGCTGGACCGACCGCGCCGGCGCACGGACTGAGTCTGCAATGGGTCCGCTACCCGGCCGAGCTGCTCTGTCCACGGACGACACCTGTCGAAACGGATTCCGACTAAGCTATGCGTATTTGTCACGTCATCACGCGTTTGATCATCGGCGGAGCGCAAGAGAACACGCTGCTGTCTTGCGAGGGTTTGGCTTCGCGCGGGCACGAGGTGACGCTCGTCTCCGGAGTTGAGACCGGCCCTGAAGGTTCGCTGTGGGACGACGCCGAAAAGAGCGCGGTGACGCTGGTACGTCTCCACTCGCTGGTGCGCAACCCGAAGCCGCGCAGCGACTTGCGATGCGTCCGGGAGCTGACAACGCTGTTCCGCGAGAAGCAATTCGACGTGGTACACACTCACAGCAGCAAGGCCGGTATCTTGGCGCGACTGGCCGCACGACGTGCGAAGATTCCGGTCGTCGTACACACCATCCATGGCATGAGTTTCAACCGGACGCAATCGCCCGCCGCAAGGTGGTTCTACAGAGCAATGGAGCGTCGCGCCGCGCGCTGGACGCACGCTTTTGTGTGTGTCGCCGACGCCATGACCGATCAAGCAGTCGCAGCTGGCTTAGCTCCGCGCGAGCGCTTCACAACGGTCTACTCCGGGATGCGCACCGAGGCCTACGCGCCGGACGCCAAGCGACGAACAGCCATCCGCGATGAGTGGGGAGTTCCGCGCGATGCCGTCGTGGTGGGCACTGTAGCCCGCCTGTTTCGCAACAAGGGTTACGAAGACCTGATCAACGCCATGCTGCCCGCCGTCGCCAACGCGCCCTCCATCCGATTCGTCTGGGTGGGCGACGGGCCGCACCGCGATCGATACGTCGAGCAAGTTCGCAAGTTGGGCCTAGCCGACAATCTGCACCTGACCGGTCTGGTGTCGCCGCACGAGGTGCCCGCGTTGATCGCGGGGTTCGACATTTTGGCCCACGCCTCGCGATGGGAAGGCCTGCCCAGGGCGCTGGTTCAGGGCTTGCTGATGGAAGTGCCGGGCATCGCGTACGACATCGACGGCGCCCCGGAAGTCATCGAAGACGGCGCCACGGGACGAATAGTGCCACTAGGTGACACTGCCTCGCTCGCCGGCGCGATCGTCGCCCTGGCGCGATCCGCCGAATCCAGACGAGCCATGGGCGAGGAAGGCCGCCGCCGCTGTCTCACGCAATTCGCCGCCGAGAAAATGGTCGACGACCTCGAATGCCTCTACAAGCAATTGCTCACGAGGGTTTGAAATCGGGTGTCCATGCACTTATGGACAATTGCTCAGCGCACAAGGGCACTCGTCCACGATTCCATCGGCGGGCCAGTTGAGGATGAACTGATTGCGATCCTCCGCATCGATCCTGCCGTTGCAGTTCCAATCCGCGAGGTGATCGTAATTCGCGGCCCCTAGCACTGAGCAATAGGCATCGTTGAAGCGGGTTACGTCGCCCGCGTCGGTCCCGACCGTGATCGTCTCATTGAAGTTGCCGTACAACGTCGGTGTCAGCTTTCTTGGCGTGTAGGAAGCGCTCCCGTCCATGATCGTCCCGCCGCTGCCGAGTTTTCCGGTGTAATAAACATTCAGCCCATTGACCTGCAAGACGCTCCCCGAAACAACATCGAGCTTGCTGACGTAGAGTGCCTCGGAGACCTCCGGCCCGGCGCAGCTCGATCCGATGCACGGTTATGGGCGTGCTCGCAAAACCGTTCTCCAGGGTTGCGGTCAATACGGCATCAACGGTAAGCGCTTGCCAGCGTCGTACGCACGGCGAGTCCGTGAACAACACGTTGCCGGGGTTGCCCCCCTCGTAATCCGGACCAAACACCTCAAGGTCGGGCGCGAAGGCCGTCGAGGCTAGCGTCAGCGACACGCCTTCAGCGTCGAAATCGATTGGGGGGTCCGTGGTCGTGACCAGCTTCGAGCTGACCACAAGTCCCTTCTCGATTTCCATCTTGAGGTTCGCGCCCCACCCCCCTTTGACCAGCGTCCCCCCGAGCTTGATGGGGCCTTGGGCGGTGTAGTTGTTTCCGAGTCCCTCGTACGTCAACGTCGAGTTTGCACCCAGGTTTTGTGCGAATCCGGGGTGGTCCGCGGAGAATTCCACACTTAGCTGTCCTCCGTTTTTGAACAAAACATCCGAAGTCAGAAAACTGCGCCCGAAGGCACTGCACGCAAACAAGCCGCCGTCGACAGTGAGCGCGTAGGGCATGAAACGACCGCTGATGTGCACTTCTGCGGCATCCTGGACCGTCCAATACCCTAAATACGCCACCGCGCCGGCGACCAACGACGCATTATCCTTGACCGTCCACGTCCCGGCGACGATTGACGTGACCAGCAATTCTTCTTGAGGAGGGTCTTCTGACCCAGAACATGGAACGGCGGGGTATTCCTGCGGACAGAACCCGATCGTCATCCGAGCATGGTCCTGCAGAAGAAAGGTGGCGCCTTGTCCCGCAGCGCTCTCGACACAAGCGTGGAGGCATTGGGTCACAGCAATGTCCGCGTACCCCTGTAGCGTCCAATCGTCGGCGATGGGGTTTGGGATCCCGACGGACGCGACCGTCACATACGTCGAATCGGTTTCCGACTGGGCCGACGAAGTCCCAAACGTCATGTCCAACCCGTTGACGTCCCCAGCGACGACGATGTTCCCCCGATTCCCGAAGCTACAGCCCACGGTATGGTCCCCCGGCCCGGTCACGTCGCCGAGAATATCGAAAATAGCGTCGTTGCCCACGGCGATGCTTGTATCGCGGATCCCGCCCCCAGCCACTGTATTGCTGAACGTCACGTTGTTGGACAGCGCAATCGTGCTGTCTATCAAAATGAACTGGGAGGTGATGTCGATGTAATTCCCTTTCTGTTTGTCGCCCGGGACGAAGTGGATCCCGTCCGTCGCGCCCCCGCCGCTGACGCGCGTCCGGTTCTGATCATCCAGGCCGTTCTCCAGCTTGACGACGAAGTTCGCGTCGCTCCCCGCCGCCCGCCTGAGACCCCCGCCCCCGACGGTCCAGAGCTTCCCCGCTTCAACCACTACGAACCGATCGGCGTTCGTCTTGATCCCACCCTTTCCCAGAAACGACCAGCACGACCGATCTCCCGCCACCTGAATATGATTCAGCTTCACCAAATGCTTCGCGTCGTCAGTCGGACCGGGAGGGAACGGCGCGTCCCAGTTGGCACCGAGGTTCCAAATCCCGCTTACGTCCGACGTCCAGTTGATCACGTCCGCCCGCGCCAGCCCGATAACCATGCTGCTCGCAAGCATCGCGCGCAAGAATACCGTTGTTTTCCCTGTGACTCTTGACATGTTATGATCCTCTTTGGTTGACGTCCCGCCGCGCAAGCGGCAGGGACTCTCTCAGGGCAGTTGTGGCGTCCCGCGCCGCGACTGCCCACTTTTCTTTTCACGACGTCACACTGAAGCCGCGACCGTGTTTGCGCCAGCCCGTCGGAATCACACCTCCTTTCCACCTTCGGGTCCAAGGCTGCCGGGCGCCCTACGGAGCCAACTCACCCGGCCCAGTGAACGCCTCCTGAAACGAGTCGAAATCCTGCAAATCGACATCATCGTCACCGTCGAAATCCCCGCGATCACAGTCCCCGAGAAGCCCGCTGTTCGGTTCGGCGTGGCTTTCGGCGACGCACAGTTGCATTGCGCGCGCATCTCTCATGTCGATGTGAAAATCTCCATCGACATCGCCGACGCTCGCGATGCGTCTGAGGGATAGTATCGCGGTATCACCGAAGGCGTTTACGATCGCGCGCCAAGTGACCTCGCCTCGATCATTGATTGGGGCCTGGGCCCCGCTAGTGTAGTGTTTCAGAATTGAGGAATTTTACGGTTTTCTTGCGGGTTTCGTCCTCTGGAAGGAGGATGAGACTGGTGAAACAAGCCCATCAAATCACGCTTGCGGAAGTTGATC
>JAJDDU010000311.1 GCA_029260155.1 Phycisphaerae bacterium
CGGAGATGGTCATCGATGCGCTTGCGGGCAGGCGTGTAGTACCGCCACAGGATGCGTCCGAACCAGCGCGCGGTGCGCAGGTTGAGGTCGATCGGGAACATTTGGAGAAAAAAGGCCGCGCCGCGAATGGCCAGATACTCCATGCGTGCCTTGAGGCCGGTGTGGTTTTTCATGGCGGGGGGATTCTATCGGTGGGGGGAGCAGGTTGGAAGATTGAAGATTGGAAGATTGAAGATTGGGACGGGTGAGGGTTCTATGTCGGCGTTAGGTAGAGCAGCGCGGCCAGGAGGATGTGGCGCAACTGGTCGGTGGTTTGCGTGTCGAGGAACTCTCTGGTGAAATCGAGGTTGGTGCGTGAGGGAAAAGCGAGTAGACGCGGGGTCAGCTCTTCGCGGGACAGCCCGGAGAGTTCGGCTACGAGGCGATACGACGTATTCGAGTTTGGGGGACTCATCGCAACCAACTCCTCTCGCACGTGTGCTGTGGCGGTAGTGCCTAGTGGGCTACGACCACACGTCCAGAATACTCCCCACATGCAATTGTATGCGCCCGGAGAGGGTCGCTTCAACCAGCCGGACGCGAACTTCCGCGGGTAGGTCCGAAGGCCAAGTGCGGTCGACCGGACTTGGTGCGTCCGAAACTTCCGTCTTGAGGGGTTGTTCGTGTCTCCGCCAATTCCGACAGTGACAGTAGATTTGCGTTCTCCGGCGAACACTCAGGCGTTCCGCGAGCAGCGAATGCGCATAACTCAGGCGTAGCGTTCGCGGGAGCGAGAGGTACAGATAGTATTGACGTGCGGTGAGTATGCTCCCGCTGCCGATCGGTTGAATCCTCAGGAGGTCACGCTTCTTTCATCCGGATGGCCTTCGTGTCGGACCCGCTGTCGGCCGGGTCTGCTGTCTTCGGGCAAGGCTGATGCCACGCGCGTCGGCGCCCTCGAACCGCTGGATTCTGTTTCTCAACCCGTTGGGGGAGGCGAAGTTATGTGGTTCGCGGGAGGCGGGTTTGCTTTGTTCGGGCGATGACGGTCGGCGGGTACGTGGTGTTGGGGCAACGTCGGCAGCCGTGGGTGTTGATCGCGATGAACATTGGCGCGGCGCCGAGTTGATCGGGAGGCTGTAGAATCTCTGCCATGGACGACGCTGGTGTACGCACGACGGATCTGGATTATCGGCTTCCGGACGAGCTGATTGGTCAGCAGCCGCTGGCGCAGCGCGATCAGTCTCGCCTGCTGATCGTGGATCGGCAGACGGGCACGCTGCGGGACGCGACGTTTTGTGAATTGCCCGAATGGCTGTCGCCGGACGACCTTCTGGTGCTGAACGATACGAAGGTGGTGCCCGCGAAATTCGTTGCCCGTCGCGCGACCGGCGGACGCATCGGAGGCTTGTTCGTGGATGATCGTGGTGCCAATGTCTGGCACGTCATGCTGCGTGGGGCTGGGCGATTGCAGCCGGGCGAACGGTTGTCGCTCGAACCGGCGGATTCGGGGGCTGCGCTGATTCTGGCGGTCAACGAGGGGCAGGGTCATTGGTCGGTGGGTCTTGAATCAGTCGATAGCACGGAGCAGGTTCTCGAACGGGTCGGCAGCACGCCCCTGCCACCGTACATTCAACGCCACGGCGACTCGAAAGGGGCTGATCGAGATCGCTATCAGACGGTTTTCGCGACGCAGCCGGGGGCGGTTGCTGCGCCGACGGCAGCGTTGCATTTCACGGATCGGGTGTTTCAGAGGTTGGACGAGCGCGGTGTTCGGCGCGCGCTCGTGACGCTGCATGTGGGGCCCGGGACGTTTGTTCCGGTTGCGACGGAATCGCTGGGCGAGCACAAAATGCACGCCGAACGGTACAACCTTCCGCAATCAACCGTCGACTCGGTTGCGGCGTGCCGCGCTCGCGGGGGCAGTGTTGTGGCGGCTGGCACGACGACGGTGCGGGTGCTTGAGGCGTGCGCTGGGGCGAACGGTTTGGAATCGGGGAATGGCTGGACCGAGATTTTCATTACGCCGCCGTATGCGTTTTCGACAGTCGATCGTCTGCTGACGAACTTTCACCTTCCTCGCAGCACGTTGTTGGCGCTCGTGATGGCCTTTGCCGGCGTGGAGCTGACGCGCGCTGCCTACGCCCACGCGGTCCGGCGGCGATATCGCTTCTACAGCTACGGCGACGCGATGTTGATTCTCTGAGCCTTCCGTCGGAGCACGCCGACCAAGCAGAGCCCGGTAGCGCCGAGCAGCACGGCGCCGGGTGCGGGGACCTGGTGGATCGGATGATCCGTCAGCCATCCCACGATCATTGGATCTGTTGCACCCAGAGGGATGCTCCACAGGGCGAGATCCAGCGTGTCGAAGTCGTGGTGCAACGGGTTGGCGAGATCGAAGCCGAAGTCGCCGTGGGCGCCGAACTCGCGCCACCCCAGCCCGAAGTACTGCGACGTCGGATCGGGTGGGATGTCAGAGATGATCGTCTCCATGTAAACGGGATCGAGGTTGTACACTGGGTTGGGAAGCTGCGGGATCGGAATGTCGATTTCAAAGAAGATGTCAAAGAAACTCGTTGCTGGGAAAGAGCCGACCTCGCCCCCCCCACCGTCACTGTTTTCGCGAATCATGCCCTGTGAGCGCCTGGTGGCGTCTGACATGTTGACGTCAAACGAGACCATTCCCACAGGCGACGCGCCGGTGAGCGGCATGGAGACGATTTCCGTCGCGACGACATCCAAGCCACCTGGGTTCTCAGAAGCGGCATCGCGGAGGATGCTGGTTGGGCCCTGCAGATCGATCCGAATCGGGGGACCTCCCATCGCAAGCTGAATCTCGGCGTTGGCCGTTGTCGCCGGATAGAAGTCCGTACCCGCGGTCGTAGGGAACGGATCAGCCGAAGCAGCGACTGCGATGCACAATGCGACGACAACGCTCGTTGGGAGCAATAGAGTTCGCATCTTCCTTCCTTTCGACGAAATGTGGCGCGTCGATTCGATCCGCGGCGGCGACGCCCGTCGAACTCGGACCCAATTTGAACGCCAAGCGATGCACGATACCAAGACCGCCGGGTCGTGGCAAGGTCAACTCGGCACACACTTATTAAGTTTCTGTCCCATCTTGGACGAGATGTGCCTGCGTCGGCGCACTTTCCAGTGGTATGTGGAGCGGTGCTGCACGTTATTCGCCCGCTTCCGTGCCCAGCGCTCCGCCGGCCCGCTGGGTATTCCGGATGCGCCACGCTTTGAGAACCTCGGCTTCGCGTTTTGGGGAGATGCCGGCTCGTTGGCCGAAGTCGTAGTCGGCTGGGCGCGTTTCGTTGTGCCAGGCGACGGTGTCGCGTGCCGTGTCCGCGAGCGGACGGAACTTCAGGCCGACGGCTGCGGCTTTGTCGGTCCGCACGAGATGAAACCCCGCGTTCTCTCCGACGGCTGGAATCCAAACGGGCATCTCCTTCCACTCGTTGAGTTCCTGAGCTTTGAGAAACTCTGCGTCTGCCCAGGTGAAACGTGCGTCGGTGGCAAACGCGCCCTTAATGCCGTAGAGCATCTCGGCCATGTTGAATCGGCCGGCCGGTGAATTCGCGTTGAATACGCCGGTGACACTGTTCTCCGCGCAGAGGACGATCCAATCGCCAAGGTCGCGTACATCGATGTACTGTACGGGATCGGAACCGTCGCCCGGTGCGAGCACTTCCCCGCCACGTGCGATGCGAACGGGCCAGTAGGTGAATCGGTCCGATCGATCGCGCGGCCCTGCGATCAGCCCTGGCCGGATGTTGGTGGTTCGACCGGGGAACGCTGACTCCGCCGCGCGCTCGCAACGGGCTTTCATTCCGCCGTAGTGGGCAATCGACTCGCGAATCGTCTTCATCGTCGCGACAGTTTCGTCGGTCAACTCCACTACGGGTGCGGATTCATCCGAGAACGGCTTGGTGAGATCCGCGTAGACGCTGATGGAAGAGATCAGCAAGTACTGCCGGACGTTGTCAGCCAGCAACGATGTGACGGCCTGCACATGCGCGGGGACGTAGGCTGTCAGATCGATCACCGCGTCCCACTTTCGCCCTTTCAACGCGGCGATCTCACCCGCGTTGCGGTCGCCTTTTAGCTTCTCCACGTCGGGGAATAGATGTGGATTGGTCTTTCCGCGGTTGAACAGTGTCACGACGTGCCCGTTGGCCAGCGCGGTCTCGACCGTTGCGGGACCGAGGAATCCGGTGCCGCCAAGAATCAGTAGGTTGAGCTTCTTGCGTGGCCTGGGACGTGCAGCGGCGCGCGGCGCACTGAGAGTCGATGCTGCGTCGCCCATTCCGAGCGTCGCGCCAGCCAATGCGGCGGATTGAAGAAATGTTCTACGCGTTGTTGCCATATTCGTTTTCCTTTCTTTGTGCAGTTGGCTCCGATGTCTCAGCGGTCGCCAGTTGCGCTTGGCGGCGCCCGAGGGCTATCGCAATCACCATGCCGAGCGTCGCGAAGGGCGCCGCGATAAGTGCGATCGCGCCCAAGCCCAGGCCAAGTGCTCGCAAGCCGCTGAAGAACCACGCGCAAGCGACGTCACTGCCGCGGTAGACGACGGTGTCGATGAACGCCTTGGACTTGTATTTAGTGTCACGGTCGACGACCGTAAAGAGTATCTCGCGCGTTGGCTTGGCCAGTGCGAAATTGACACCGCGTCTTACGACTTCGAAGGCAACCAGTACTCCGAAAACATTGGTTGCTACGCCTTCGGTCTGTTCGGACGTTACCACCAAGGCGATGCCGAGCGTCGCGAAACCGATCAGCGTAACGGCGGGGCGTGCGAGAAGCGTCGTCCCGACGCCGATGCGGGCCAGCAACCGCGAGAGGAGCAAGGCTTGAATCAGAACGGTCGTGGCGTTTACGAGCAAGTCTACTTCGGCAAAGAAGGCTGCGCGACGCGCGCGGTCGACGATGGCCGTTTTCACGAGATGCAGTTTTTCGAAGTAGAGGAACGTCGAGCCCAGCGAGTGCAGGAAAAGAAACGCGCAGATTCCCAACAAGTATGGCGATCGAACGATGGTCTTGAGACCGCTCAGGATTGCGCTGCGCGGACGATCGTTGGGCAGCGCATTCTCGCTGGTCGCCACGCGCAGCGGGGACGCCGCATCTGAAGTCATGGTGTTGAGCCGCCAGAGGCAGAATGTGCCGGCGGCCAGCAGGCCACCCGATAGCAGCAGAAGGTGTTCACGAACCTCGGACTTCAAGAGAAGAGTCGCGAGCGCCGGTCCGACGACTCCGCCGAGCGATCCGCCGGCGGCGATTACGCCGAAAAGACGCTTGCCCTGTTCGCTTTGGTATACGTCGGCCATGAGTGCCCAGAACACGCTGACGGAAAGCAGCGCGAATACGCTGGTCCAGACGTAGAACGTGCATTCTGCGAGGACCAAGCCCTGTCCCGGCGGCAGCCGCAGAAGCGGATAGAACAGGAGGATGTTGCTGGTGAAAAAAAGATAGATGATCGGCAGTGCGAATCGTCGTGGCCAAACCGAAACGACGATCCAAAACAGCGGTACTGCCACCAGCGTGGCGAAGAATACGACGGTCCAGAGCGTGGAAAGGAGGTCGGTGTGCGTTGCACCGATTTCGTCGCGCAGGGCGCGGAGCACGTAATAGCTGGCGAGCAAGAGGAAGTGAAAGGTGAACGCCGCGAAGAGCATCGCGCCCTCACCTGGGCGCACGCGCAACGCTTTCGCCGCAAACGACACGCCCGTCACGCCGGGGTCCTCTGCAATCTAGATGATTCCTTTGTCATGTTGAGTGCACTCGCCACGTTCCCAGCTAACGGTGTTCGCAGATGATAGCCCGTTCTGTGGGCAAGACCAAGAACGCAAGACAAGTACACACTTGGACGCACACAACCGGACGGCGCACGTGCCTTGTTCGACGGTCTCGTCCTTCCGGCTAGATTCCTCGCTGCGCTCGGAATGACAGAGGGGCGCCCTTCGCGGTGCGCATGGCGGCGTTGATGTTGCTTCGGGCGGCGCGGCGGGCGGGGGATATTCCCGCGATCACGCAGACCGTTACGGTAATCGCGGCGCCGGTTGCAACGTCTGACCAGGGGATCACGAAATCCGGTGCAAAACCGACGCGGTCTTGGTTCTGAGCGTTCCTATTGTTTACGACCTCTATGGCAACCCGCAAGCTGTGGGATTCGAGTCGTTCGAGTCCACCGCAGACACCCTGACCCTCACCTTTGCCCGCAACCGTGGCAATGAAGCAGTCGGTTTCCGAACAGAGATTCCGCTTCCGCCGAATCCTCCTTCGCCGAGCTGTGTATATGTTGACGGGTGTGGGGTAGGTGAAGAATGCGGCTGGCGTGTTCCGCAAGGAACACAGGTGCTTGTTTGCGACTGCAGAGACATCGCACTGCGTCAAAAGTAGCCGACGCGGAAGCGGGCGAAGCGTGCTCGCTGCCACGCTGCCCGTTCATTGGAGAGGAACACGACATGAGACACGCGACGCTGAGCATACGGATGATCGCTGGAGCCCTTGTTTTGTTGACGGTCGACCGCGCGGCGGGCGACGATCCGAGTCCAACCCCGAAAGTCGGTGCTCCAGCACCACCCCTTCGCTTGAAAAAGTTGCTACAAGCCCCGGAAGGAGCGAGCACGGACTGGGAATCGCTCAAGGGAAAAGTCGTGGTCGTAGAATTCTGGGCGACTTGGTGTGGCCCTTGCGTGGCGATGATCCCATTCTACGACAAACTGCAAGCGCAATTCGAGGACGAACCCGTTGTCTTCATCTCCATTACCGATGAGGACGAACCGGCCGTAGAGAGGTTCCTGAAGAAAACGACGATGCGCGGATGGATCGGACTGGATACCGACACATCGACCTTCAAGTCGTATAGAATCAGACGCAGACCGAGCGGGATATTGATCGATCGAAACGGCATGTTTGCCGGATGGGCCAGCCCGTCCACCCTTGTCAGGAATCCAGAAATCCTTCGCGACCTGCTCGCTGGGAAGTCGCCGAGCGGTGTCGCGCATTCGCCGCCGTCTGATCCGCCCGACGTTCTTGCGGACGTCAAATCGGATATCGAAGCCGATCTTGGCGGCGGAAACCGCGGGTCCGGTGCGGATCGTCCATCGTGCCTCATCCTGATCAGGCCGGCCAAGGAAAGGACTGAACGAGACAAGCGCACGCCCGCGATGAACACTGCCCGGAAATTCAGATACCAGGGGTACACACTCCGCAACATCATTTCTCAACTCTATGATGTCGCCGATCCGCATATTCTCACCACGTCTTCGCTACGCGGTGACAAGAAGTATGATATTGCAGTGGATTGGCCCTGGGGTCCGGGCGGACTGGGGCGAGAACTTCTGAAACAGTCCATTGAAGGCACTTTCAAGCTGCGCATTCAGCGCGTCATGCGAGAAATGGATGTCTACATTCTCGGCGTCCCCGATGGCAAAGTCCCTGCGCTTGAGCCGCGTATGCAAGGCCTGGTCTTTGATGCCGCAACGGGCAATTACGCCCCGACGCAAGAGATTCTCGACCGAGTGAATGCGGGAGAAAAGTTCTTCATGGCAATCGGGGATACGGGATCCCTTGCGCCCCACGTTGCCTATGCGTTGGATAAGCCCGTCATCGACGAAGCAAAGATCGATGGGTACTACCACTTCGTCTTCCCCTACGACTATGACAAGCCGGACCACAAACTAGTGCTTAACACGATTAAGGACAAGTTCGGCCTGACACTCGCGCCGGCAAAGCGCGAGGTCGAGGTGCTCCTCGTAGAAGACAGCGAAACCCCGGACTAACCGCTGTCCGGAACGAGCGATGGAATCAGCTTCTTTCCCATGCCGACGATGTGGTTCACGCCGTGCGCATGGCGGCGATGATGTTGCTTCGGGCGGCGCGGCGGGCGGGGGAAATGCCGGCAATTGCGCAAACGGTTACGGTGATCGCGATGCCGGTTGCGACGTCTGACCAAGGGATGACGAAATCCGGTGCGAAGCCGATCGCGCGGGTGACAAGCGTGAGGTCGGAGTTGGACGCGTGCATGCCGAGGGCGATGCCGGCTGCACTGCCGATCGCGCTGAGGATTACGGCTTCGCCGAGCACCAGGCGCATGATCTGCCATCGCGTCGCGCCGGCGGCGCGCAGCAGCCCGATCTCGCGCGAGCGGCTGATGACATTCGCGGTCATCAAGTTGCCGACCCCGATCGCGGCAACGATCAAAGCCACGACAGGAATCGTTGCCAACAGCAGCGTGGCCTGCCGGATGTCGCGATCGATCTGCTCTTTGAGCTGGCGCAACGATCCGAATATCGAATTCGGGCGGTCGATGGTGCGGACAACCTGGCGCATCACAAGTCGGTCGAAGTACAATCGCCACCGGCCGCGGGGTTCCAGTTCGTCCCAATGTGCCACGACGTGACCCAAGGCGTTTGAATACGGAGCGATGAGTTCGTGCGTTCCGGGCCACTCATCAGGTTTCGCGAGCCAGCCCTCAAGGCGTGGTCGGAGCAGTTGGACTTCCTCCGGATCGTTGGTCAACCGGCCGTCCGATGCCAACAGAGCGCGTGCCATCCAATCATAAGTGACATTGGGTGGCACTTTCGACTCAAAGAGTGTCGGCGTCTGTCCCTTCGGCAGTTCGAAGTTCATGAGCAGCAGAGATATCTCGTCGATGCCGAAGTGTTTCTTCGCATCGTCGAGCGAGCCGAGTACCGACCCCGCCGCCGCCACCATCATGTAACTATCAGCCTGGAAGTAGTTTACAGCGATATCCAGTGCGGGCGATTGAACCACGGCGGCCACTTCGAAGACGGCCGTCCGACCGGCGGCGGTGATGGGCACGCGATCGCCAAGATGGAGATTGAACGCTCGGGACGCTTCCGGCGGGACCAGGATGTACCCTCCCGTTCGTGTTTTTTGGTAGGCGTCCTCGAATGTTCCCTCGAGGAATTCCAGCTTGGTCATCCGTAGGAACACTTCGGGCTCGCCGGCCACGAACGTGCTGCGGAGTTTGAACGCGTCAAAGAAGCCGCTGTTGCGTTCGCCGACGTCGCATGAGATTTCGTTGATCACCGTACACTCTGCGACGCCGGGAACGGCGCGGGCGAATTGAGCGTAGTCGGCCGGCGCCGGTGAGCGGGTCCAGACGAACGCCTCCGCCAATCGCTTGGGAAAATCCCAGCCGGCGCGGATGCTGGCTGAGTCAACCGCCATCGTGATTAGCAGCGACAGCCCGACCATCAAACCGCAGCAGATACCCGCCCCGCGCCACGCAGCCCGGCCGATCTGATCGTTCAAGAGTGCCGGCTTGAGCGCCAGGACACGGGCGACGATTTGCACGGCGAATCGCCCGCCCACCTGCACCGCAAGCGGGGTCGCGAACGCGTAACCGATGTACAACAATGCCGTGCCGATCAGTACAACATCGGGCGCGATCCACCGAGCCGGCGGAAGTGCGCGCACCATCCAACTGTGCGTCAGCACCATGGCCACGCCCAGCAACGCACAGAGGAGCGGCAGGAAACGGCGTGCAGGCCGTGCCTGCGGATGTGTCGCCTCGAGCGGCGACAGGCGGATGGCTTGTATCGCGGGCACGAGTGCGCTTCCCAGGGTGGCCAAGGCGCCACCCGTGACTGCGAAAACGACTCCGCGCATGCTGACGACGAATTCGGGCATGTAGTCCGGCGCTTGAAGCCTGCCCAGGTAGGTCAGTCCCAATCCCATGGGGACGCCCGCGAGCACGCCGATCATTCCCAGCGGGGCAATCTCGAACAACACGAGACCGGCCAGCTGTCGTCTGGTCACGCCGACGCAGCGTAGCATGCCCAGTTGGTGTACACGCTCGGCTGTCCCGCACATCTGCGTCGTCATGATGATAAAGAACGCTGTCAGCAGCGCCATGCCGGAGACGAGCACCAGTGTCATCTCGGTGAGTTGCTGCGCTTCGTGCAGTTGATTCAAGCGGGCGGTCGAGGTGGTTACCTGATAACCGGCGCGCCGCTTTCCGATGATCCGGCGTAGTTCGTTTGTTGCCTGCGCCATGGACTCCGGGGATGGGTCGGCGAGCATGGCGTCGATGGCGGTGATCTTGCCTGCGTCGCCCGCGATGCGCTGAAGGTCGGACAGCGTCACGTAAATCATCGGCCTTTGGAAGCTGGCCACGCGTCGAGCGTGGTAGGTTCCAATGACCTCGAAAGTAGCGGCTGGTCCGAATGCGTAGGCCTCGACGATCACGCTGTCGCCGATCACGAGTCCCGCGCGCTGCGCCATTTCCGCCTCGATGACAGCGACGCCGGCATCGCCCCGCTGGATCAGGCGACCGGTCACATCGTACGTTCTGAACGCATATTCCGTGGCTGGCTCGATGCCGATGACGTCAACCTCGGAGGCATCCCCGCCGTCTGTTATCTGGTTCATGCGTCGCCTGAGACGGGGTGTCACCATTGTGACACTCTCGATTCCCCGGACGACGTCGACCATGTCCTGCGAGACATTTCCCCAGTGCCCCATGGGCGATTCGACGGTGACGTGCGTACGCCCAACCCATCGATCTACAATGGACTCGGAAATACTCAGTCGCACGGATTCGTACGAACAGGTGACCCAGACGACCGTCCCGACGCCCAGCGCGACCGCTATGATCACGCCGATCGCGCGGCCGGGTCTAACCCGCCAGTTCTTGGTAGCGAGCAGCGACCAGTGCCGCATGGTCTTCTCCCGAAGGCTGAATCTCTCCGACTACGTGGCCGTCACGCAGCACGACAATTCGATCGGCGAATGCGGCGCCGGCGGCTTCGTGGGTGACGGCGACGATGGTCCGTCCCTCGTCCGTGGCCAGACGACGCAGCAGTCGCCATATCTGTGTTCCGTGTTTCGAATCGAGATTGCCGGTTGGTTCGTCGGCCAGCACGACCGCGGGGTCATTGATCAGCGACCGTGCGATGGCCACACGCTGCTGCTCACCGCCGGACAACGCCTCCGGCCGATGTTCGGCGCGATGCGCCAGATCGACCGTCTCCAAAAGCGAAGCCGCCTTCTCATCGATGACGCGACGTCGTTGTCCTGCGATCAGCAGCGGCAGTGCGATGTTCT
>JAJDDU010000312.1 GCA_029260155.1 Phycisphaerae bacterium
CCGCCCCCACGTGATTGCCTCCGGCGTTGGCTACTTGCTACAATGGAGCGTCTCGGAGTTGTGCGAATGGTCTATCGACTTGCTTTGTCTTTGGTTCTCGCGTTGGCGCCGCTCACCGCGGCCGTCGCCGAGGAGCCGGACGTCTCCGGCGCGCAAATCCCGGAGTCGGCGATCAAGCAATTCGACGGGGTGATGAACGACGTTCGCGCCCTGGGCGAGTGGCCGGTGCAAGCTGAACGACTTAACACGATGATGGACAACATGTGGCGGGGGAACGGTTGGGACGAGGAAACTGACACGTTTGCCCGGAAGATCGCCCGAGAGGTGACGAACATCCCACCTTGGGAGTTCGAGCGTCGCATGGAGAAGATCACGGAAATGGTGACCAAGCGCTACGCGTTCGACCCGGCACAGGCGGACAGTTTTCGCTCGAGTATCTACCGGGAGTCTCTCGGCTTCATGTTCAGCAACTTCGAGGTGATCTCGAAGCACGCCGGCGAGTACGTCGTCAGCCGGGTTCGCGGCGAACCGTTGACCGCGGAGCAAATCGCTCGGTGGACGAAGGAATCCGATCCGCTGATCGCCGACGCTATGTCGCGAGTCGACCGTATGCGGGTCAACACACGCCGCGACGCGAACCCCCGGCAAAAGCAGCTCCTTCGGCGCGACTTCGACGGATTCGATCGACGCATGGACGACATCGTCAAGCAGCGCGCAGCGTGGGCGCGCGGCGAGTGGAAGCCGGATGCCTGGGGGATGCAGGATGACCCTGTTCAGGTTCCGCAATCGAGACGCGTGCCACCGGATTCCGCTGAAATTCGACGGGCGCGCGAGGAAACGCCGTTCGCGATGGTCGGGCGAGGCGGGCTGATCGATGTGTTGACGGCGAATGAAACAACGTGGGCTCGCTACGTGCGCAAGTTCATCGAACGGCATGAATTGGATGCCGGTCAGCAGACGGCGATTCGATCGATCCTCGCGGAACTTGAATCGCGTGCCGGGCAGTACCGACAGGCGCACTGCGCAGAAATCGATGCAGTGCCGGTTCCGGAACGGTCCTCCGCGACCGAGCTGGCCCCTATTCGCGAGATGTTCTCCGAGCTTCAGGCACGGTCGCTCGCTTTGCTGACCCAATCTCAGCGCGACGCCGAAGAACACTGAGGTCGCTTGGAGGGAGTCCGGCGTCTGACGTGGATGGGGCGTCCGACGAATAAACTGCCACTTGTGAATATCCGCATGGGGGCCGCTCGCCTTGAATTGGCTTGACTCCCCACCTACCATATGTCGACATACCTTGCGGCGGGACCGTATGATCGTTTCGGACCCTGGCGGGGATGCGTTTAGCGAGTCGAATTGACCATGGCGAACAAGCGTTATCCGGCCGTCGCGTCGCGGCGACCGGCATTCTCAGTATTGACCTGCTGTGTTGCGGTGTTCTTGATCGTGTTGGCTGAATCAGCCGCGATTGGACAGCATCGCCGGCCAGCGCGTCGTCGGGTGGGAGCGTCGCACGCACGCCCTGCATCGCCGCTCGGTCGCCGGAGCCTGACGGGAGCGACGTCGTCGGTCATGTCAGGGCGATCGCCGTTGGGACTACAGACCGGGGGCATAACCTCGTCGGATCTGAACGGGTTCGTGACTCGCCCGCGACTGCTCCTGCAGGGCAGCGGTTTTGCGGCCCCAATACGTCGCATGAGCATTAGCGGATTGGGGAACAGCCAGCGATTCGGCTCGTCGCAGGCTGAAATCAAGGCGAAGATCGAAGCCGCGATTGAGGCGATGAAGAACTCGGATCCGCCCGAGGATCACTACGCCGAAATACTCTTGACGCGGCTTCGTTCGGAACGTCGTCACCTCCTGTCCGAGGGATGGGGCTACTTCAAGGACAGGGAAAACCTGCGTGCGCGCATGGCGTTCGAAGCGGCAGAGCTGGTGGACCCACGAGCACCAGCGCCGCGATTCGGTCAGATCATCGTGGATGTCGAGCGGAAGCACTATCGGCGCGCGATGACTCAACTGGCCAAGCTGGTCACATACGACCAGACGCGAAGCGCCGGAATGCCGGGAATGTTCGAATACACGATGTCGCTGCAGAAACTGTACGGGTCGGAAGACGATCTGCGTATGATGCTGTTCAATACTGGCCGGTTCGCTCAGCAGAACCCGACATCGGAGCCGGTGCAGGCGTTGTACTGTTTGATCCTCTGGTATTCCGGCTATGGCGACGCCAGGGCCGAGGCTGTCGGCATCGCGTCGCGCTTGAAACGCACCGCGGCGGACCCGAATTCGGCGTGGGCGCGGTTCGACGACATGGTCCAGGCTGCACAGCGCAAGCGCGAATTAGCGGGCACGACGAGTTGACTCCCATTTCCCCGGCCACGTCCGAGGGCGCATTAGGCATTCCATGATCGATCCACCCGCTGCAACACCGAACAGGCGAGACGACACGCACGGCTGGTTCGTGCAGCATCGGCTTCTGGTGACGGTGTCGGTGTATGCGTCGATCTTCCTTGTTTCGCTGCTTGGCGCGTTCGAGCTAGCTTACAACTTCCACCGCTTCGGGAAGTGGTTTTGGGCGTTGTTCGTCCCGCTGGCTGTTCTCGCGATCCCGATCAAACTGTTCGTCTTCGGTTGGAAACGTCAGTACCGCGGAGCGTGGCGGTATGTGGGGCTTTATGACCTCATCGGCGTGGGCATGGCCTCGCTGGAGAGTTCGTTCGTTTTCGTGCTGGCGTACTTCGTTATTGAGAACATCTGGAGCCGGGTGTTCGGCTACCGTCTGATTGATCGCGATCTGGAAAACCAACTGCGGCAGTCGGTGTTTCTTCTGGACTGGGCCGCCACCATCGGGCTGGTCTGTCTGTGTCGCGTCGGCATCCGCCTGTACCACGAGGAGATTTATGCAGAGCGTGTCGAAAAGCAGGCCCGGGCGCTTATCGTGGGCGCGGGCGACGCGGGGGAGGCGGTGCTGCGCGAGATCCTGCGCACGTCGCGCGAGCGCTACGACGTAGTCGGATTCCTGGACGATCGATCGACGCAGATTCACCGGACGATCCACGGCGTGGAGGTTCTGGGAACGCTGAAAGACATCAAGGCCATCTGCGACCGCCACCGAGTCGATGATATTCTGATCGCCCTGCCCAAAACGACGCCGCGCGAGATCCGCCGGGTGGTCGAGATCTGCGAAGGGTACAACCTACGATTCCGCATCGTGCCCGGGCTGTCGGACTTGATCGACGGCCGCCTTCAAGTCAGCCAGCTTCGCGACGTTGACATCGAGGACTTGCTGGGGCGCGATCCCGTTGAGCTGGACCTGGCCTCGATCGCCGCGCAGCTTTCGGGAAAACGCGTCATGGTCACGGGAGCGGGCGGGAGCATCGGGTCTGAGATGTGCCGGCAGATCGCGCGATTCAAGCCCAAGCGCTTGATCCTGGTGGAGCAGGCCGAGAACAACCTCTTCGAGATCGACCGCGAGTTGCGTCGAACGTTTGATGATCTCAAAGTCGTCCCGTACGTCGCGGATGTCTGCGATGCAGCCCGAGTGCGGTTCGTCATCGAGCGCGAACAACCAATCGCTATTTTCCACGCCGCCGCACACAAGCACGTACCGATGATGGAGATCAACCCCGGCGAAGCCATCAAGAATAACATCATCGGGACGCGGACGGTGGCGGACGCAGCCACGGAGAACGGAGTGGCCAAGATGGTCATGATCTCCACTGACAAGGCCGTGAACCCGACCAGCGTCATGGGGTGTTCCAAGCGTGTGGCAGAGTTGTACGTACAGCAGCTCAGCTCCCGCGGGCCGACGCAGTTCGTCACGGTCCGCTTCGGGAACGTGCTGGGTTCGAGCGGGAGCGTCGTTCCGATCTTTCGCAATCAAATCGCGCGCGGCGGGCCCATCACGGTGACACACCCTGACATGATGCGTTACTTCATGACCATCCCGGAGGCCTCGCAACTCGTACTGCAAGCCGGCGTCATGGGGACGGGCGGCGAGATTTACGTCTTGGACATGGGCGATCCGATCAAGATCGTCAACTTGGCCCGCGACATGATAACGCTGAGCGGGCTGCGCCCCGACGTTGATATCGAGATTCAGTTCACAGGCCCGCGTCCCGGCGAGAAGCTGATCGAGGAATTGGCCATCGCCGGCGAAAACGTTTCGCGCACGAAGCACGCCAAAATCGGCATCTGGAAGCACAAGCCGGAGGATTTCGATCGCATCTGCGCGGGCATCGCGCGGCTGGTCGCCGTGGCCGACCTGGACAATCCCGAGGCGATCCGCTCGCAGCTCAAGGATGTGGTGCCCGAATACCACGAAGAGGAGTTCCCCACGGAACAGCCGGCCGAAACGCCGGACGCGCAGCCGTCAGCGTTTTCCCATCCCGCCACCGACGCCCCACAGATGTAGCGTCTCCTCTTGCGGGTGGGACCAGCGCGAGCACCGCCTCAAGCCTCGCCGAGCGCAAGGTCCGACGTTACATTGGGTAGCGCCGTTTTCGAGACCCGTCGCGAGAAACAGGGTTAGGGTCGGTCGGTCGCACATGCGGAGATGCCTGTGGATCTGTGGTTGGCACTGCTGGACGTATTGATTTTGCTGCTGGCAGCATTGGTCTTGGGTGCGTTGTGTGAGCGGTTGAAGCAGAGTGCGATACTCGGCTATCTGCTCGCGGGCACGCTTCTGGGTCCCAATGCTTTGGACTGGATGCCGAATCACGAGGCGGTGGCGACGATCGCGGAGTTGGGCGTAGCGCTGCTGCTGTTCACGATCGGACTTGAGTTCTCTTGGCGTAGATTGCGGAGAATCGGAGCGATTGGACTCGGTGGCGGCGCACTTCAGGTGTTCGTGACGACCGGTGTATCGACCGGGGTCTGCGTAGCGCTTGGGCTCGCGGGGCGCCCGGCGCTGGCGGTGGGGGCTATGATCGCATTGAGCAGCACCGCGTGCGTATTGCGTCTGCTGGTAAGCCGGTCGGAGATCGACGGCATCTACGGCCGCAACGCGCTGGGCATCCTACTCCTGCAAGACATCGCCGTGGTGCCGCTGGTACTCTTCGTGACGATGCTGGGCCACGACGGCTCGGTTGCTCAGATCGGTTGGGAGACGGGTCGGGCAATCGGGGCGGCAGCGGTCATGGTGGCCGCGTTGCACTTCCTGTTCAAGTATGTCCTCCCGATGCTACTGAACGCAGAAGAAGCAGCCCGCAACCGCGAGTTGCCGATTCTGCTGGCCATCGTCACGTTTATTGGAGCCGCCTCGGCAGCACATTGGCTGGGTCTGTCCGCTGCACTGGGCGCGTTCATGGCTGGCATGCTGCTGGCCGAGTCCCCTTTCGCCACGCAAATCCGTAGCGATGTGGCCTCTTTGCGGACCCTGTTCGTAACTTTGTTTTTCAGCTCGATCGGCATGGTGGCCGATCCGGCGTGGGCGGTGAATCACTGGGCGACGGTGGCGGTGGTCGTGGCGGCTATCGTGTTCGGCAAGACCGCAGTGACGTGTAGCGTGGCGTGCCTGTTCCGTTCGTCGCTCGGTCATGCGGTCGCGGTGGGTGTCTGCTTGGCGCAGGTGGGCGAATTCTCGTTTGTGCTAGCCGAGGTGGCGCGTCAAGAGGAACTGATCGACAGCGACCTGTTCAAGCTGATTGTCTCGGCCACGATCGTGACCCTGTTTCTGACTCCGTACTTGGTGGCCACCGCCCCGCGGCTTGCAACAGCCGTTGAAAAGCTCGCGGCGTGGGGACACCCGTCGCCCCACCCTCTGGGCGAACAGTCGGTCGATCCCGACTCCGAGATGAGCGGCCACATCGTGATCGTGGGTTTTGGCCCCGCAGGCCGGCGTATCGCCGAAGCGTTGATGGAGCGGCACAAGCCACGTTTGGCGGTCATTGAGTTGAATGCCAAGTCCGCAGACGTCGCGCGGGCCTACGGTCTTCGGACGTACATTGGCGACGCAACCCGCCCGGAAGTGTTGGAACATCTGCGTATCGCAACGGCGAAGGCGGTCGTTGTCACGGTGCCCGATCCAGCCACTGCTCGACAAGTAGTCGAGGGCGTCCGCGCGCTCGCTCCCCAGACCCCCACCATCGCCCGGGCGCGGTATCAAGTGTACCGTTGGGATTTGATCCACGCCGGAGCAGAGGTGGTCGTCGATGAGGAAGACGAGGTCGGTCTTCGCCTCGCCACCGCGGTCAAAAAAATACTGCGGCCCAGGGGTCTCCTGGGGTCAGAGCGCATTTAGTTGTTAGCATGTCGCCCTCCAAGAGTCAAGATCTCTGAAGAGACGAGAACCTGTCCGGCGCCCCGGCGGCGGTTCCGTAGTAGACAGATGAGCAGCGCAACCTCTCGGGGGTTGGGCGGGTGGTTTCGTTGCGTCCGGCGTTCGGCGCGGAGGCCGGACGCCGCGTTCCACGGGCATGACATCCGTGTCATGCGTTACAAGAAGCGGTCACCGACGGCGCTAGGCTACAGGGGCGACGGCGGTACGGCGTTCGGCGATCAGCCTGTCGACGGTGTTGACAACCTGGTCGATACGCGGCTTTGTGATGAGGCGGTCGGCGCCGACGGCCTTGCACTTCTTCTCGTTGTCCGGGCTGACCAACGAACTGAGAATGACCACCGGGATATCCCGCAAGAGGTGGTTCTCCTTGACGAGGCGGGTGAGACACAACCCGTCCATCCGGGGCATCTCGATGTCGGAGATGATGGCGTCAAAGGTGGTTGAGCCGTGTTCCGAGAGATCCTGTTCGAGTGTATCGAGTGCGATCTGACCGTCACTGCATGGGATGACCATGGTGTAGCCTGCGTTGGCAAGACTCTCTTTGATCGCTTGGCTGGTCGTACGCGAATCCTCGGCGAAGAGGATTTTGCAGGAACCCCGGTCGATCGGCGGATCATCATCGAAGTTGCCCGTTGCGCTGAGTTCGACGCCGGTGAGATTGAAGGTGATCTGCTCGAAGTCGATCATGAGAACCAGCTTGTCTTCGATCTGCACGACAAAGGTGACGGGCGCGTCGCGCACGCCGGCCAGATCGGGTGTGGACTCGACATCCTTGACGTTGACGCGGTGGATGTAACGCACGGAGTCGACCCGGAAGGCGACCCGCATGCTATTGAACTCCATCACGATGACGACGCCCTCGGACGGCTCGGCGCTGCTTTCACACCCCAGACTGATGGCCAAGTCGATCAGTGGGATCACGTGATCGCGAAGTTGAAAGACCCCGGCGACGCAGGGCGGCGCATCGGGAAGCTGGGTGACCTCAACCGGCTCGATCACCTCACGCACCTTGGCGACGTTGACGCCGTAGGCTTGCTCGCCGATTAGGAACACCAGGATTTCGAGTTCGTTCGTGCCCGATTCGAGAAGGATTTTCTGCGATTCAGCCGACCCCATGGTAGGTGTCCTCCGTTGCGATGTGCATGATGCCCCGATAACTGAGTCAGCGCCCAGCGCGTTCGCCCGGCTTCCTCGTTGGGATCGGCTGGATCGGCTGGCAAATGTAGCGAGCTAGAACTTTTTTCGTTGGCGGGCAGGGGGGATCTTGAGTTGCGATCGGTACTTGGCCACCGTACGACGGGAAATACTGATGCGTTCTTTGACAAGAGCGGCAGCAATCTGGTCGTCGTTGAGCGGGCTGGCCGGATCTTCGTTCTT
>JAJDDU010000313.1 GCA_029260155.1 Phycisphaerae bacterium
TGCTTTTGCTGGTGCTGATGCCGCTCGATATCCTGTCGGGCGGCGTCACCCCGCGCGAGTCGATGCCCCAAGCCGTGCAATACAACATGCTGGCGGCCCCCAACACGCATATCATCGCGCTCGCACAGGGGGTCCTGTTCCGCGGCGCCGGACTGTCGGTGGTCTGGCCGCAACTTGTGGCGCTGATGCTGATCGGATCGGTGATGTTTGCCTTCGCCTTGCACCGGTTCCGCGCCTTTCTGCGCTGACTGCGGGGGCGGCATAACCGCCTCTTGGCTACACCTGCTCAGCCCTTGCGGAAAGCTCAGACTCCTTGACGACCTTTTGCGCCAGAAGCAGGCTGCATCCCAGTGCGTCGCTCAGTCCGGCAGCCACTGACCGGCTCATCCAGCGCGTCCAGAGGCCTTGCTGGTGATGCCCGACGACGACCAGATCTGCCCCGGATTCGACCGCGACATCTGTGATTTTCGTGACGGGATCGCCGACCTCCATGCGGATCTCGGGTGCCAGCCCCATGGCGGCAAGTCTTTGATGGCCCTCGTCAAGGATCGTCTTGAAATCGGCCTGCTGGTGGGCAAGCACGCTGGCATCCGCGCCCTGCGCCAGCGCATTGCCCGCGACCGTCTCGACCACGGCCAGCAGGACCACCCCTGCACCCGTGATCTGCGCAAGCCGCGCCCCCTCGCGCAGCGCCAGCCGCCCCTCGCGCGAGCCATCGTAGCACAGCAGGATCTTGTCATACATCTCTATATCTCCGGTGTCGGAATGGCGCTTGAAATATCGCTGTATCCATATTAATTAGCTATGCAACTATTAGCAAGCTGATGAAAGAAAAGAACGATGCAGGTCGACCCTGACAAGACCGAGAACCAAGAGCTTTTCGCACTCTCCCTGGCGTCGTCGTCGCGCATATGGAGGAGGTATCTTGACCTCCAGTTTCGAGAACTCGACCTGTCCCAGGCAAGATGGAGCGTGTTGCTGGAGCTTTCGCGGAATGAAGAGGTGACGCAGGTCGAACTGGCGCGCACGCTGGGGATCGAGGCGGCGACGCTGGTCCGCCTGCTGGACGGACTTGAGAAGGCGGGGCTGATCCAACGCCGGCCCTCCGCTGAAGACAGGCGAGCCAAGACGCTGCACCTGACAAAGGCTGCGTGCCCTCTCATCATCAGGATGAAAGAGATATCGGCGGCCAGCCGAGCAGCAATTCTGGAAGGAATTTCCCATCAGGACTTGCGTGTTGCAACACAAGTCCTGAGCCGCATCACGGCCAGATTGGAGGTCTTGAGCGATGGTCAGAATGGATGAAATAAAGACGGGCGCGGCCATTTCAGAAGATGCTTCGGTGTACGAACCGGTGCGGCATTCCCCGGCCAGACGCAGCCGCACAAGATGGGCCAGACTGGCCGTGATCAGCGCCGTGATCGCCGTTGCCGTCTGGCTGGCCACCCCTTGGGTGATCGCACGACTCACGACGGTGCATATCAATGATGCCAGGATTGCGGCCAGGGTCGTCACCATATCAAGCGAGACCGCCGGACGGGTCACGGCGATTCCGGTGATGGTCGGGGATGTTGTCAATAAGGACGACCTGATCGCCGCAATTGACCGTGAATCGTCCCAGACGCAGCTTGATGCTGTCCTGTCGAAACTTGCCGCAACCGACGCGCAGCTTTCCGAGCTTCAGGCGCGCAAGGTATTGCTCGACAAGCAGCTTTCGGCCCGGCGGGACGCAGCACAGGCCGGCATTGCCGCCGCAGAGGCGAACCACGAGGCATCGCTTGCGGTGCTGACGAATGCCCGGACCCGTCACCAGAGGGCGATCAAGCTTGCCCAGCAGAACATCACGTCGCAGCAAACCCTCGACGAGGCACGAGCGGCCCTGGACACCGCGTCCCAGCAAGAGCGTGCGGCTTTCGCGGCGATCGAAAACGCACGGGCCAGTCTGGCTATCGTCGAGGCCGATGCAGAGCAGTTGAATGTGCTGGAATCCCAGATTGCGTCCCTTCTCGCCGAACGATCCGGCACCGAGGCCGACCGCAGCCTGAAAGAGATCGACCTCGCGCATCGCACGATATCTGCCAGATTCGACGGCATCGTTGACGCGACCTTTGTCGATGTTGGCGAATATGTGGCATCGGGGACACGCATAGCGATGTATCACGCGCCCGATGATGTCTGGATCGACGCCAATGTCAAAGAGACCGAGTTCGGTCGGATTCATCTCGGGTCGCGGGCAAGCATCACCGTCGATGCCTTTCCCGGCCGGACCTTTGACGGCGAGGTGATCGGAATGGGCGGTGCCGCGACCAGCCAGCTTGCGCTTCTGCCCAGCCCCAACCCTTCGGGCAATTTCACCAAGGTGACCCAACGCCTGCCGATCCGGGTGGAGATCGACACCGACGGCACCATGCTCAGACCCGGCATGATGGTCGAGGTTTATGTCGATGTCACAGATTGACCGGTATTTCGAACAATACGGCCCCGCCTACAAGTGGTTGGCGACGGGCACCATTATGGTTGCCACCATCTCGGTCGTGTTGTCCGCAACCATCGTGAATGTCGCCATCCCGGCGGTCATGGGTGCCTTCGGCATCAGCGGGGTGCAGGCACAATGGATATCAACCGGCTTTCTGGCGGCCATGACTGC
>JAJDDU010000314.1 GCA_029260155.1 Phycisphaerae bacterium
GGCGCTGTCAGCGTAACATCGGCCCCCGGCGCAAACGAAAGACGCAGGGGTGTATCTCCGACGCCCTCCCCGAAGAAGTCTTCCGGTGTCACCGCAATCTCGACGCCGGCGGCCACTTCCGAATGCACATCCAGCGTAAAGAGCTGGCCCGTGAACTTCGTCTGCAACGCAGCGAAGTCAGTCAGATCAACGTCGTCGTCGTCATCGAAGTCGAAGGTCGCGCAACCGTTGTCTTCCAGCCCGCCCCAGGGGCCACTCACACAGCCCACGTAGGCAACGTAATCATCCACATCGATATCGGTATCGTCGTCCACATCACCGTTGGGAACTGCCAAGGTCAGATCGATCCGCATGCGCCCGAGCGGCGTTCCCGCAAGCGGGGGAAAGCCGATGGCTTCGGCAAATTCCAGAGAGGTCAGAATGTCGATTTCAGCCACGACAAGTTGCCCCGTGGCATCGTCGTATGCGACCTCGCCGATCACGAAATCTCCCAGAGGCAAGAGCACGTCAAGAACGGGCGGTATCTCGAAGCGACCGAGGAAGTAGGACTCTTCCGGCTCGTGCTCAGCATCCTGGATAAGCGAGAAATCCCCGAACTCCACCAACGTCGGAGGGCTGGGCACGGTGTACGTAATGCCCCCCAACACGTCCAGTCGACCATTGCGAAAACCAGCGAACTGACCGTCGCCCACGTTTATGCTGAACGACGAGTCCTCGACGACGAGCAATCCAATGTCGAACCCCGCTGCGGGTTCCGCCGGCGAGTCGATGTCCACGATGACCAGCCCAGCCACGAAGTCCTCCGCGAACGAGAGCGATACCACGCCGCTCTTCACCCGTCGCACCGCCGCGTGGGAGGTGGACGCCACGAGCAACCCGATCAAGGCCGCTGCCAGAATTCTGAATTCTGAATTCTGAATTCCAAACTTGCTTCGACACATGAGATCGTCGCCCCCTTTCCTCTCTACCCAACGCCCGACGTCAAGACCCGGCGCAGTCGTTTCCCAAGCTCTCGACTTTCCCGAATAGACCGTTCACCGCACAATCTACCAGGATGTTCGTGCGGGCAACCGAAAAATGCGGCACATTTACAATTCGCGACAACTCACGATGTGGTGTCGACAGAGAACCGATTGCTGGTAGCTGCCCCCTGACAGCCCAGAGCTACCGAAACGGCTTCCGCGTCGCGACGTCTTCAAGATACCGGTGCAGACTCTCGTATGGCTCGGGACGCTGCGAAACCGCCAGTGATTTCTTGAGCGCACTCAGCGCCTCTCCGGTCCGCTTCATCTGCTCAAACGCCCGAGCCTTTTGCTCCCATGCCTCCGATTCCATGCGCTTGTTCCCGTGACGCACAGCCAGTTCGACGCGCTGGTCGATGCAATTGAGTGCATCGCTCGGGTTGCCCTGGACCAAGTGCATCTCGGCCATGTGCTCATACACGAGGGTCAACCCGTTCCAGAACTTCGTGCACTCCAGCGTCCCCAGCGCCGCATTGAACCAGATCGACGCCTCGGAGAAATCCTCCAGCAAACAAGCACACCGCCCGATGTTCATCTGCGAGACCCCCACCATTACGCGATCGCCGATCTCTTCCGCAAGCGACAGCGCCCGCTGATGAAACTCGCGCGCCTCCGTAAAACGCTCCTGCTTGAGCAGCACAGACCCCATCCCGTTGTAAGGCCAAACCATCGACACGAGGTCATTGAAACGCTTGCAAATCTCGATGGCCCGCTCGAACGCGCGCTCCGCGTCCTCCGTCCTGCCAAGACGCATCACCACCATGCCGAGATTCGCAAACAGCTTCGGCGTCTCCGGATTCGGATGCGCATCGCTGATCGTGGCCGCCCGATTAAGAAAATCGTATGCGACCGCGTAGTCCCCCTTGTAGTAGTACATCGCCCCAAGGTTGCCCAGCGCGACGGCCAGATCCGGTAGGTCCTTCCGCTCGCTCGCCCGCCGCTCGTGACGTGCGTGATACTCGACCGCCCGATCGTAATCGCCCAACCGCGCGTAACACGCCCCCGTCAGGCTGATGGGATCGCCGTACTCCGGATCGAGTTCTTCGGCATCCCGCGCAAACGCGATGGCAGCGTGGTAGTCGCCATCCGCAAAAGCCCGCTTGCCATGAACGTACTTTTCATAAGCGCCCAGGCTCTCCGGACGCCCACGTACTGAACTCCGTAGGTTGGCTCGCGGCAACACCGACGCAAGCGCTTCAATGATCCGCTCGGTGAGTCGATCCTCAAGATCAAACAACGAAGAAGCAGATCCCGACACGGTGGCCAGATGTTGAGTGTCCGTGGCGTCCGGCGTGAACGCTTGAGCGATGATCCGAATCTCATCACCTTGACGCTGATAGCTCCCCGTAATCACATGCCCCACGCCCAAAAGCCGCGCCGCTTCGCCGATCTGGTCCCGCGTGGGGTCTTCGTCGGGCGTGGCACCTGTAGTCTGGCGGATGATCCCCATGACCACGGAACGGTCAGCCACGTGAACGCCTTCCAACTCCGCCATCCGACTGGAGAGCGCCTCGGCCATCGCGTCACCAATCCACGCGTCCGTTTCCTGTCGCGACAGGTTGCGAAACGTAAGCACCGTCACACCCGCGGACGCGGGGTCGCAGCCAAGCGACACCTGACGCCCCGTCGTCGCGTGATCCCGCAACGCCTGTTCCACGCGCCCAGCCGACTCGATGCGGTGCTCCCGCCGCTTGGCCAGGCAGCACTCCACCACATCACGAAGCCACTCCGGAACAATGTCACGCTCCGACTCCGACCACACAACCGGCGCGCGACGGTGCTTGTCCGCGATTTGCCCGAAGTCCGCCCCCTCGAACAAAACATGTCCCGTGAGAAGATGGTAAAGCGTTGCGCCCAAACTGTAGATGTCCGCCCGCGCGTCGATCGACACGCCCGACTCGAACTGCTCCGGTGGCATGTACAGCGGCGTCCCCACCACCTGCCCGGCATGCGTGACGTGCATGTCGTCGCCTGCTCCCGCGACTTTCACCAGCCCCAGGTCCATGATCTTGACGGTTCCATCGTGCGTCAGCATCAGATTGCTCGGCTTGATGTCGCGGTGGACCAACCCGCTCGCATGAATCGCAGCAAGACCCGCCGCCATCTGCAAGCCCAGGCCAACAACCTGTTCAACCTCGATTAGGCCGGCCCGCTGAATGACGTGCCGGAGGTTCTGCCCACGGATGTACTCCATCACGAAGTACCAAGCGTCTTCAACACAATCACAGTCGAACACGCGCGCGACGTTCGGATGGTTCACGCGCACGCCCGCCTTCGCTTCGTTTCGCAGACGCTGGTTGGCGACGTCAGCCCACATCGCATCATCCGTTGACACGACCTTGATGACGCATGCCTGGTCCAGATGGCGATGATGCGCGAGCAGTAGCCGCCCCTGCGCCCCCGACGCCAGCACCCGAATCACCCGATACCGGTCAGCCCGAATCGCACTCCACTTCCCCGTCCAAGACTCGTCCATCAAGTCCAGGACCGAACCATCATCTTCCGTCAAGTCCGAAGCACCTTGGGGATAGACGAACTTGCACCGACCGCACCGCGCCAGATCGGTCCCGAGTATCTCACCCACCGACGCCGAGGCCGAACAATGCGGGCAGACACAGCAAGTTTGCGAGGAAGCAATCACAGCACATCCTTGGCCAGCGAAATCCTACTTCAAGTTTCCGACCTTCCCCTCGTACCTGTGATTTTACAGCAACTCAAACCACGCCGTAAGACAATAATCACGAAAAGAACCCGTATACACCTAGGGAAAACTCCCCATTTCGGCTCGCGCGACTGCACCAGCCTTCCTATCTTGACATGCGCCTACCGCACTTCTAGAGTGACGCGGTCTTGAGCGTCACACCCCAGCCACCAGGATGAATGGACGGACAATCCGTGAACGCAACGCCAACAACGCGATCTCTCTACCTCCTCGACGGCCACTACCAAATCTTCCGTGCCTACTACGCGCCCATGCCGCCGCTCACGTCGCCCACCGGTGAGCCAACCACTGGCATCCACGCGTTCTGCGGTATGCTCTTCAATCTCCTTCTCAAACGAAAGCCCGACTACCTCGCCATGGTCATGGACGTCTCCGATGCGACCGTCTTCCGACGCGACATCTATCCCGACTACAAGACCAACCGCGAGCCGCCACCCGAGGACTTCGGACCCCAAGCCGACCGCATCGTCGCCATCGTCAAAGCCATGGGAATCCCCATCCTCCGCCTCCCGGGCTTCGAAGCCGACGACCTCCTGGCCACCATCGCCGAACAACTCGCCGACCACGACCTCGACGTGTTCCTACTGAGTCGCGACAAAGACCTCCACCAACTCTTGACCGATCGCATCCACATGTACGATCCCGTCAAGGACCAAACCCTCAACGCCGCCACCCTGCTCGAAACCAAAGGCTTCACACCCGCTCAAGCCGTCGAAATCCAAACACTCAGCGGCGATTCAGTTGACAACATCCCCGGCGTCGTCGGCATCGGCCCCAAGACCGCCCTCAAACTCATCAGCAAGTACGGCACCGCGCAGAACGTCGTCGAAAACGCAGCCGAGCTCACGCCCAAACAGAGCGAACGCGTCAAAGCGTTCGCCGAACAGATTGACCTCACACGCACCCTCGTGACGCTCCGACGCGACGTGCCCATGACGTTTGATCTGGAGGCGTGCCGACGCGACGCCATCCCCATCGACCGCGTCATCCCAATCTTCGACGAACTGGGCTTCTCGCGGCTTCGCGGACAACTCGAGTCCTTCGCCGGCCCGGACGAACCGCCCAGCGCCCCCAAACCTCCGCCACCTACGATCAAAGGAACCTACGACCTCATCGACACACCCGAGAAACTCGACTCCCTCGTCGAGCGCCTCGCCGCCGTCAAGACCTTCGCATTCGACACCGAGACCACAGGGCTCAACCCTGTCCGAAGCCACCTCGTCGGAATCTCGATCTCATGGGAAGCGGGCACTGGCTGCTACATCCCCACCCGCACCGCAATCGGCGATGCGCTCCCTATCGATCTCGTGGTCGACAAACTCAAACCCATATTCGAAGATCCTTCCGTCACCAAGTGCGGACAGAACCTCAAGTTCGACATGCTGGTCCTGCGTCAAGTCGGCATCGAGGTCGCAGGCCCCGCGTTCGACACGATGATTGCCGCCTACCTACTCGATCCACTGCGCGCATCGCATGGCCTCGATGCCCTCAGTCGCGAGCTGCTCAACCACACGATGATCCCCATCACCGACCTGATCGGCAAAGGCAAAAACCAGATCACCATCGACCAAGTCGACACCGCCCGCGTGGGCGAATACGCATCCGAAGACGCCGACTTCACCTGGCGACTGTTTGAATACTTCCAGCCACGCATGGCCGAATCAGCCGTGCGATCTGTCTTCGAGACCGTCGAGATGCCGTTGGTGGCGGTCCTCGCGGAAATGGAGCACAACGGCATCGCCCTGGACTCCGCCGCCCTCGCCGAAATGGGCGACGCAATGGGCGACCGCCTCTACGAACTGACCGAACAAATACACAAACTCGCCGGCTACAAGTTCAACATCGACTCCACCAAACAACTGGCCATCGTCCTCTTCGACGAACAAGGCCTCGAAGTCGTCCGCAAGACCAAGACCGGCCGAAGCACCGACGCGGAAACACTGAGCGCGCTCGCCGCGACAACCACGAATGAAATCCCGCCGCTCATACTCGAATACCGCGAAATCGCAAAACTCAAGAGCACCTACGTCGACACGCTCCCGTCGGAAGTGTGCGAACGCACCGGACGCATTCACAGCTCGTTCAACCAGATGGGCGCTGCCACGGGTCGGCTGTCCTCGAGCAATCCCAACTTGCAGAACATCCCCGTCCGCACCGAGATGGGCCGCCGCATTCGCGCCGCGTTCGTCGCCGCAGACACCGACCATGTGCTGCTCGCAGCAGATTATTCGCAAGTCGAGCTGCGTGTCTTGGCACACTTCTGCGAAGACGAGCATCTGCTAGAGGCATTTCGCCGAGAGCAGGACATTCACGCATTCGTCGCCGCACAGGTGAATGGCGTTGCATTGGCCGAGGTCACCAAAGAGCAACGCGCTGCCGCCAAAGCGGTCAACTTCGGCATCATCTACGGCCAGACTCCGTTCGGGCTTTCGCGCGCATTGGGTATTCCGATGTCCGAAGCCAAGGCCTTTATCGACACCTATTTCCTCCGCTACCCCGGCATTCGCTGGTTCATCGACCGATGTGTCAAAGAGGCCAAAGCACGCGGGTATGCAGAGACCATCACCGGGCGACAGCGTCCCGTTCCCGAGCTCGCGTCGCGCAACGGTCAGCGAGTTTCCATGGGCGAGCGCATCGCCGTCAACACGGTCGTTCAAGGCAGCGCAGCCGACCTCATCAAACGCGCTATGTACGATATTCACCACGCAATCAAGAGCGAAGACCGACCGTCAAGAATGCTCATTCAAGTTCACGATGAGTTGGTATTCGAGATCCCCAAAGAGCACGTGGAATCTGAAGCAGAGATGATCCGCGAGAAGATGACCACAGCCATCCCCCTCAACGTCCCCGTCGTCGTCGACATCAAATGGGGCAAGAACTGGCTTGAGGGCAAGTAGCCGGGCAAACCGCCTGGAATATGCCCATGAGCCCAACACGCCGCGGAACTGGTCGATTTTGACCACGCAAGCGGGCGCTATCGTTAGAGTGCAAGTGATGTACGTGGGAATCTCTCAATTGAGTGGGATCTGCGGCGCCGCCACGCTAGAATGGAACTGATCTGCCGGCGCTTGGTCGCAGCCGGAACGTGCCCCTGAACATCACTAAGGAGGCGGGTTGATGACATCAAGTTATTCGCGAGCGCGGCGGGGACCCCATGGTCGGCACTCGGTGGAGGATCGTGCGGTACTGTGGGCCGTGAGCGTCTTCAGTGTCTTGGTGTCTGCCGGTACTGCAGCCGAGATGCGGGAAGTCGGTACTCCGGACGCGCATGGCGACGAAGCGCGCGTCCAGGTCATCTACGTCGACCAATCCGCCATCGGTGGCAACGATGGAAGCAGTTGGAGCGACGCGTTCATCGACCTCCAGGACGCCCTCGCAATCGCCGTAGCTGGCAATCAGATATGGGTGGTGTCCGGGTCGTACGCGCCCGACCGCGGCACGGGTGACTTCGAGGCGTCGTTTCGTATCGTCGACGGAGCTGCCATCTATGGAGGATTCGTCGGCGGCGAGGAATCCCTTGACCAACGCAACGTCCTCCTGAACGTCACAATCCTCAGCGGTCAGATCGGACCCGGCTACCTCAACAAGAGCTGCCACGTGGTTACCGCTGAAAGCACCGGCGAAGGCACTCTCGTGGATGGCTTTACCATCACCGAGGGTTATGCGAACGACTTAACCTGCGACCTGGACCGCGGAAGCGGTGTCTATGTCGACGGCGGTCATGTTACCTTTCGCAACTGCATAATCACCGAGCACGCGACTGGAGGCAATCTCAACGGCGAAAACGGCGGCCCGGGCGCAGGCATCTACGCGCGCAACGCGAACCTTCTGTTCATCGATTGCGAGTTATCGCACAACGCCGCAGGTGGTTACTTCTACACCACGGGTGCAGGCTCAGGGTGCGGTGGCGGACTGTTCGCAGACTCTGCCGTCGTCTTCGTGAACTGCGATCTATTAGACAATTTCGCCTCCGCCGGCGGCACTCCCACGCTCCTTGTAGGCGGCATCGGCGGCGATGGCGGAGCAATCTGCTCACACGGCGACGGCGCACTAGCCCTGATCAATTGTATGGTGGCACGCAATCACGCTGGGAGCGGGGGAAGCGGCGGTGAGTTCGGCACGGGAGGCCACGCCGGTAGCGGCGGGGCCACCGTTGGCAAGGTGTTTGCGGTGAACTGCGCGTTCATAGACAACCACGCCGGCCGGGGCGGTAACGGCTGGTTCGCGGGAGACGGCGGATCCGGTGGCGCGGTCGCCGGAGGAGGATCCTTTGGCAACTGCACTTTCGCCGGAAACAGCGCCGGACCCGGCGGGGCGACCTCGGGCGGATTTGACGGCTTGGATGGAATCGGCGGTGCCGTCATCGGGGACTCGAACTCAGCCGTGCAAAACTCCGTCTTGTGGGGCAACACCCCGGATCAAATCGGGACGACGGCCTCGATCACCTACTCCTGCGTTGAAGATGGCTGGCCGGGACAGGGCAACATCAGCGACGACCCGGGCTTTCTTGATCTCGAAGATGCAGACGCGCGCTTGTCCGCAGAGTCTCCCTGCATCGACGCCGCAAGCAACGATCTAGTCGAGCGTGACACGTTCGACGTCGACGCGGACGGCGACGTTGATGAAGCGATCCCAAACGACGTTCAAGGAGCGCTGCGATTCTACGACGACCCCACAGCTCCGGACACCGGGCAGGGATCTCCACCGGTCGTCGATATGGGTGCGTACGAGTACTTCCCAGACTGCAACATCAACCTCATCCCCGACGACTTCGACATCATCGATGATACCAGTGACGATGCGAACCAAAACGGCGTTCCCGACGAGTGTGAGCAAGCCACCATATTCGTCGACCAAACAGCGGAGGGAGTGGACAATGGACTCACTTGGGAAGACGCGTTCACCGACCTGCAGGACGCGCTGCTATGGGCTTCGGTCAACGAGACCTTTGTGAGGGAGGTTTGGGTGGCGACCGGTCGTTACACGCCGGACCGGAGCACCGGCGACCGCCGCGCGACCTTCGAACTCAAGAACAACTTGGCAATTCTCGGCGGATTCTCCGCTGGCGGTTCGCAGCTCGAACATCGTGATCCGGAAGCGAATGAGACCATCCTGAGCGGGGATCTCAACGGTGATGATCTGCCGGATTTCGAAAACACCTTCGACAACAGCCGTCATGTGGTCACAGTAGAAAGCGTTGGCGTCTCGGCCGTCCTCGACGGCTTGGTGATCAGCGGCGGCGAAACTCTGGGGTTCCTTGAACGCCAAGGTGCGGGGCTCTACAGCATCGGAAGCGACTTCACGCTCGTGGACTGTGTTTTTCGGTCCCACAGTGCTCACTGGGGCGCGGCCATCTATGTCGAGAACGCCTCCCCCCAGATCATCGGCTGCACGTTCGAGCACAATCAGGTTTGGAACGGGGGCGGAGCCATGTACAACAAGAACGCATCAACCGTCGTCATCGATTCAGTGTTCCGCGACAACGCAGATCGCGGCAGCGTTAACGGCGCTAATGGCGGTGCCGTCTACAACGATGGGGGCAGCCCCACGTTCGTCAATTGTTCACTCGTGGACAATGCGGTGCTGAATGATTTCAACGGTGGCGGGGCCATGTACAATGCCGGGCAAACCGCTACGACGCTGTTGAGCTGTCAACTCAAGGAAAACAGTGGGGGCTCTGGTGCAGCGGTGTTCGTATCCAGCGGGCATACCCGTTTCTCGGATTGCCTTTTCGAGAGCAATGTCGCAATTCGATGGGGCGGAGCTGTCCTTACGGGCGATGACGCGCAGGCGACGGTGCAACGCTGCGTTTTTGCCGACAACGGCGCGGAACGCGGCGGAGCCTTGACAGTGGCCGGCAGCGATGCTCTGATCACTGACAGCCTGTTCATCGGTAACCACGCAACGCTGACCGGTGGCGCCCTCAACACCTCGTGGGCGGCGACGCAGCTTCGGAACTGCACCTTGGCGCAGAACACAGCCGGGGAGCACGGAGGTGGCGTCTTCATCTGGAACAATGCCAACACCCTCACGGTCGCCGACAGTATTCTCTGGAACAACACGGACGCCGGCGGTTCTGGCGAGCCGGCTCAGCTCAATAACAACATCGGTGGGGATGTCTCCGTCGACTACTCGTGCCTGCAAGGTTGGACCGGAACGCTCGGCGGGATTGGCAATATAGGCGACGATCCGTTGTTCACCGATCCCGGCATAGGCGACCTGCGTCTTACCGAATCCTCCACCTGCATCAACCGCGGCGACCCGGAGTTTACGCCCGAACCCGGCGCGATCGACTTGGACGGAAAACCGCGGGTTGTTTGCGGGATCATTGACATGGGTGCGTACGAATTTGACGGGATCGTAGCCGCGCCCGGCGACTTCAACTGTGATGGAATGGTAGATCTGTTCGATTTCGCCGAGCGCGTCGAATGCGTCACCGACCCAAATGCCGGACCGCCGGCCCCTGGATGTCAGGTGTTTGATTTCGACGAAGATGGCGACGTGGACTGGGGCGACTTCGCCTCCCTCCAACGCGCTTTCAACGGGTCAGGTTGATGGCTTGGCGCGTCGTAGTCCCGGCGGTACAGATCACGGCGCGCCGCCGCAATCACTCACCGTCACAATCGCATCGTCCGACACATCCGCAGTGCAGGCGCCAGTCGCCTCCACGTGGTAGACGCCCGAGTCAGACTGCATCGCATTTGCAATGAACAAGAACGGGCTCGTCGCCCCGGAAATCGGCGCGTCGTCCTTGAACCACTGAAAACTCGCCGCTCCGTCAGCAACGACAAAGAGCGAGACCGTTTCCTCTTCACACAGTTCGCTCCCGACAGGCTGTAGCACGATGGCCACATCGGTCGCGAATCGCAGCACCGCAGTGTCGGATTCCGTACTCACCCCGCAGCCATCGAATACCGCACAGGTGTACAGACCCAAATCCCCTGAATCGACATCCTCAATGACAAGCGTCGAATCGGTAGCCCCAGGAATAGCAATCCCCTCAAGCCGCCACTGGTAAGCCAACGGCGCAACCCCCGTCGCCTCCACGCTGAACTCTACCGACCCCGCATCGCACACAGCGACCCCCTGAGGTTGCTGAGTCACAACAGGCGGATCATGCTTGGCCAACACCGCGTTCTCCGAGTGCGTAGTCGCGCACTCGCCCGTGGCCGACACGCGGTACACACCAAGATCGGCGTCGCCGATCGAGTTGATCGTCAGCGTCGGGCCATTGGCACCGGCAATCGGCACGCCGTCAAACAACCACTGATACGAGAACGTTGCCCCGACAGTATCAACAGTGAACACTGTCGAATCACCGAGACACACCAGCGCGTCGTCCGGCTGATCGGCAAATGAGACCCCGCAGTCACCGCTGAACGCCCGCGAAAACGCGCCGTAGTCCAACAGATCAACGTCGCCGTCCACATCATCGTCGAACACGTTGCACCCCGGTGCGCCAGCCGTGTTCCCCTCGCCCGACAAGCACTGAGCGAACACGCCGAAGTCGTTCAGATCAACGTCTCCGTCCTCATCGGAATCACCGCCAAGGATGGCCCGCGCCGACGCACTGATCGTTCCACGTCCAAGCGTTCCGTGAAACCAGTCGATCTGATGCTGCTCCATGATGCCCAGCGCACGGTTGGTTTCGGTTGAACTCGGCACATCGCCCGGCAGGTGAATCATGATCCACCCGACGCGGAAGTCCCTCTGCGCATCCGCGGAAGACGGAACACGTGCCCCGTTACTCAAGATGATCCGCCCGGCGTTGAGGCCAAGAATCGGACCGTTGTAGCTGCTGGAACAATTCGAGTTCTCCATAAAACGAAACTCGGAGTTCCGCGCGTCCATCTCTTCCGGCGAAAGATATCCCATCAGATACAGATCGGTCGGGCTGAACACGCCGCCGATGTCAGTGTTGAACCCCAGAGACCCACCCACGCGCTGGGCGGGATTGCTCCCCACCCACTCCGCGATTTCCATCCCCGACGCCTGCCCGTCCACGCGAAAACTCCAATGCGAAGATCGCCCGCAAGCGCCGTTGTCGCCCTGAAGATCGCGCCCGCCCGCGATTGGATCCAAGAACATCGCCCAACGATGCTCGAACTCCTGCCCCAGAACCAGACGTGTGAACGCAGCCTGTGGCCCCGTACCCGGCGACCAGCTGTTCACGTTCCACATCATCACGAAGCCCTCGACGTTCTCACCCGGAACGCCGAAGGACGGCCGCCGGTTGAAGAAGTTCAGCCCCAGCCCCTCGGTGAAGTTCTCGAGACCAAGGTAGAACGCAGCCCCAATCTGATGGTTCGCGGGAAAGTTCAACCAAAACGCCACAAAATCGAAGTTGTCACCGTGCCTGTCGATCAGCTCGGCCGACGCATCGCCCATGAGTTGAAAGAGCGCGTCGTTACTGAAGTTGGTCAGCAGCAACTGCTCGCTGTCCTCATAAAGGAATAGGTCTTCCGCCTCCAGCATAGGCAGATTACCGCCCAGCCCAAGCGGCTTGCGAGGTCGAACCGCGCGCGCCGCACGCGCCGACGGGTCCGCAACATCGCCCCGCGCGACCGCCGCCTGAAACTGCTCGAAGAACACATCCGGGTGCTCCGTCGCACAGAAATCCCCGGACTGATACGGATACGGCACGGTCACTTCCGCGGCGTCTTCGCCGCGTGCGTCGCCCGCCCGCGCAACACCCATGCAGACAACCGCAACCAAAACACATGAACACACAGTTGTTCTCATACGAAGGACTTTCTTTGACGGCTCGCACAGTATTGAACGGTATGCCGATAACGCTACGATCCGCGCGCACGCACACCGGCAAGTCTCCAACCCACTCAACCGAGATTAGCGAATCCGCATTCCCAGAACAAGCGCCGACAACAACCGACACCGCTGACATCAGAACCAGTTGCATTCCTGGTGTCAGACTTGCCCCACCCGACCCCTACGCCGGACGTACGCGCTCGATGGCAGCACGCACATGCACATCGGAAACACCCGATTGCAACACCGGTTCCCCAATCCCGCGCAGCAGAACAAACCGCACCGATCCCCCCGCCACCTTCTTATCGCAGCCAATACGTTCCATCAGAACCGGCAGGTCCACGTCTCGCGTCATTCGCGTCGGCAGCCCGAACGCCTCGAGAATACGCACGACGCGCTCAGTCACCGCACCATCGAGCACACCGACAAGTTCCGAAAGGCAACAGGCCGCCACCATCCCCAACGCAACGCACTCGCCATGCCGCAACGCATAGCCACTCGTCGCCTCGATCGCGTGCCCCACCGTGTGGCCAAAATTCAAGAACGCACGCACGCCGCACTCTTCACGCTCGTCGCGCAACACCACGTCAGCCTTGATCCGAACGTTGCGCTCGATCAACACCGCCAATGTCTCCTCGTCGCGTGCGTACACCCGCGCAGCATTCGCTTCATGCCAATCGAGAAAGTCCCCGCCGGTAATCAGAGCATGCTTGATCGACTCCGCCATCCCCGCGACCACGTCCCGGTCCGCCAAGGTCCGCAGGCAGTGCGTGTCCATCACCACGAGTTGTGGCTGATGAAACGCCCCAATCAGATTCTTCCCGCTCGTATGATTGACACCCGTTTTCCCCCCGATGCTCGCATCGATGTCGGCCTCCAGGCTCGTCGGACACAGGACCGTCGCCACACCCCGAAGCCACGTCGCCCCCACAAACCCCGCAAGATCGGTCACCACGCCGCCGCCCACGCCCACCACAACATCGTCGCGTGCGACGCGCCACGCACCGAGCCGATCGTACAACCGCCCCGCCTGTTCCAGCGATTTACTAGCATCCCCGGCCTGCACAACCTCAAGCGTCGCCTCTACCCCCGCATCACAAAGCGCGTCGCGCACCACTTCGCCATACAAGGCCGCCACGTTGTCGTCGGTCACCACCAGCGCCCGCCCGAACGCGCCGACGTCCCGACAGACGCGCCCCACCTCGCCGAGAATGTCGCCCCCGACACAGACCCGCGTCGCCCCGCCACCAAACCGAAACGTCTCGTCCCAGGTAATTCCCATTCGCGCCCCGAATCAAGTCCACCGAAACATCTTCATCGCCAACCCAAACGAAACCGCGCCCCAAACGACCAGAACCAGAACATGCATCCCCTGACTGCCCAGCGCCGCACCTTCCAACACCACCGCCCGAAGCGCGTCGATCAAGTGAGTCAGCGGAAAAATCTGAATTACAGGCTGCACCGCTTCGGGAAAACGATCATACGAAAAAAAGACCCCGCAAAGCAGCGTCATCGGCAGCATCGCCAGATTCGTCAGCCCCGAAATCGACTCGATTCGCTGCGCCCGCGACGCCACCAACAACCCGATACCCGAAAAACTCATCGCCCCCACAATCGCGAGGACCAGTATACTGAGCGGGTTCCCCGCGATGCGCATGTCGAACAGCAACCATCCCGCCCCCACGATCATCCCGACTTCCGGCACTACGAACGGCATCCGCCCGAATACCAGCGACAACATCAGGTGCGACCGCCGCATCGGCGTCGCCACCAAGCGGCGTAAGAGCTTCTTCACGCGCATGTCGGTGATCACGAACCCGACCCCGAACAATCCGCCGGACATCAGGTTCATCCCCAACAGCCCGGGAATCAAGAAGTCGATGTAGCGCGCACCCGGCTCACTCGTCTCGGTATCCGAAACCGCCAACGCCTCCACCCGCCCAGCGGCGCGCTGCAGTGCGTCATCCAGTTTCGCCCGCGCCAACGCGCTCTCAGGTCTGCTCGGATCGAAGCGATACGCGAATACCTCGCCAGGCCTAACCACGATTGCAGCTTTCCCCAACCGCAACCGATCGGAGCATTCCTCCGCATCGTGAATCTGAACGCGAAATCCGTCGATGGCCTCAAGCTGCCCCATGATCATCTCAGCCGAAGGCGACGCTTCGATATCCACGTCGATAATCTCTGCCGGACGGTTCCGAAACGCGATCCCCAGCCCGATCGTCATCAGAACCGGAAACACAAACGTCCAGAAAATCGCCTCCGGCTCGCGGTAGAAAGCCCGCATGCGCGTGAGAAACAACTCCCTAATCGGATGATAGTTCTTCATCGCGCAGATGCCTTCCCGTCAGCGTGACAAAAACATCTTCCAAACTCACATGCCGCGTCGTCAGCCGCGCCAGTTTCAGGCCATCGGACTCGATCTTCCGCATCAGCGCCGGAAGCGCTACGTGCGGCTCGGAAACCGTCAGCGAAAACCCTTCGTCCTCCAGTCGCGCAGAGCTCGCCGCCGGCAGTCCGCAGAAGACGTCAGCCGCCACGTCAACCGCTTCCCCGTCGGCGCGCACCAGATCGAATTCGACAATGTGCTCCCCGCCGATCGTCTGAATCAACTCCTCAGGCGAACCCAACGCAATCACGCGCCCGTGATCGACAACCGCCACCCGATCACACAGGCGCTGTGCTTCATCCATGTAGTGCGTCGTGATAAGCGTCGTCTTCGCCTGCGAGCGCTGCTGACGCACGATGTCCCAAATCTCCCGCCGCGCCTGCGGATCCAGACCCGTCGTCGGCTCATCCAGAAACAGCAACTCCGGGTCCCCTACCAGCGCGCACGCAACCGCCAGCCGCTGACGCTGCCCGCCCGAGAGCTTCACTACCCAAGCGTCAGCCTTCTCCGTAAGATCCACCAATTCGATCACGTCGGCCGGTTCCCGACCCGCCCGATAGAAGCTCCGAAAGAGAGTCACCGTCTCCCGTACCGTCTGCTTGTCGCTGAATCGCGTCTCCTGCAGCGAGATGCCTATTCGTTGATGAATCTCGCGGCGATTCTTCCGACCCCACTTCCGCCCCAACACCTCCACATGCCCGGACGTCTGCTCCAACAGCCCTTCAAGAATCTCAACCGTCGTCGTCTTCCCCGCCCCGTTTGGCCCCAACAGCCCGAAGCACTCCCCGGCACGCACTTCCAGATCAAGCCCGTTCAGCGCATCGACCGGCTTCTTGCTCTTGGCGTCATAGCGCTTCCGCAGATCACGACATTCAACCGCAAGTGCCACCATGTTGCACTCCAGGATCTCACCCAAACACAAACGGCGAGCATTGTATCCCACCTCCAACCCACCGCAAACGAGCAGATGTCTCCACCCCAAACGCCCACGGATTGCAATCAGCGGGACCAACCGACGACCGTCCTCCCGGCGATCACTCGATCTTCAGACACCGTCGCTGCCATTGGTGCAGCGTGGCTGATCGTCGCGCAGCGGACTGCCACCCGAGACCCGCAAAAAAATGCACTATATATTAAGTGATTTACTTAATAACATGCTTGCGGCAAATGTGTCGCTTGCGGTACGCTCAACAGCGATGGTCGACCGGCCGGTGGTGGCGTCGTGACTCTCGGAGGCAATTCTTCCGAGGGCACGCTCGGCGAACCGATCCGAACCCCGCACCAAGCACACGAAGGAGGTCACGCAATGAAGATTCCAATGCCCGCAATCGATCCGCAGCCGACACGCAGCAAGACGCGATTGATCCTCCTGGCGAGCGCCCTTGCCGCGGTGGCCGCATCGACCACCCTCGCTGACGATCATGCCACGGTGCGCATCGTCGAGAGCACCGCCGATCGGCTCGTTGTCCAGTACGAGATCGGCGAATACAACGCCACACCGATCACCGTCGACGGGCAAAACTACGTCGGCATTACACTCGGCCAAGAGCCCATTATGAACGATTCGGGAGCACCCGCACTGCCCAAGGTCTGCCGGAGCATCATCATCCCCGACGATGCACAAATGACCGTCAAAGTGCTCAGCGCATCATACCACGAGCTCACCGACACAAACGTGATTTCATCCAAGGGCCCTATTCTGCGCACGGTGGACCCCAACGCCGTCCCACACACCTTCGGGCCAACCTACACCGCGGACGCCTTCTATCCGGGCGAAACGGTAACACTTGGCGAACCGTACATCATGAGACACCACCGCGGACAGGTCGTTCGGCTCTTCCCGTTTCAATTCAATCCCGTGCGACACGCGCTGCGCGTCTACACGCAGGTAACCATCGAAATCACGCGCGCTGGACAAGGCTTGGTCAACGTCCTTAACCGGCGGAACAACGACCTCGAACCCAGCCTCGCGTTTCACCGCGTCTACGCCAACCACTTCATCAACTACGCAAGCGTTGAACCCTACGCGCCCCTCAATGAAAACGGCGATATGCTCATCATCGCCCACGACGCATGGCTTGCGAATGTCCAGCCGCTCGTCGATCACAAGAATGCCATGGGCATCAACACGACACTCATCGGCGTATCCGCAGTTCCCGGCGGAAACAACCACGTCGCGATCAAGAACCACATTCAAGACGCGTACGACAACAGCAATCTGGCCTTCGTCCTGCTCGTCGGCGACGGCACCCAGATCGACACGGCGTCGGCGGCGGGTGGGTCTTCCGATCCTAGTTACGCGTTGCTCGCCGGTGGAGACAACTACCCCGAGATCATCGTCGGACGATTCTCCGCCGAATCTCCGGGCGACGTGGACACCCAGGTCCTAAGGACCATCGAATACGAATTGCTCCCCGCAACGACACAAGACTGGTTCTGGAAGGGCATGGGCATCGCCTCGAATCAAGGTCCCGGCGACGACGGCGAGATGGACAACGAGCACGTCGACAACATCCGCACCGACCTCCTCGCTGCCGGCTACTCAGTCGTCGATCAAATCTACGACCCCAGCGGAACGGCCGGGCAGGTTACCACCGGCCTCAACGAGGGCAGAGGCATTATCAACTACTGCGGCCACGGCAGTTCGACCTCGTGGGGCACTACCGGTTTCTCCAACTCCAACGTAAACAGCCTGGTCAATGACAACAAGTTGCCCTTCATCATCTCCGTCGCGTGCGTCAACGGCCAGTTCGAGGGCACCACGTGTTTCGCAGAGACTTGGCTGCGCGCCACCAACGGCGCAGAGCCCACGGGCGCGGTCGGAATGTATGCGTCTTCGATCAACCAATACTGGGACGAGCCCATGTGCGCACAGGACGAAACGACGGACCTGCTGACTACCGAAGCCTATTACAGCTACGGCGCGCTCTGCTACGCCGGCTCCTGCCGCATGATGGACGAATACGGATCGAGCGGTGCCGACATGTTCAACACATGGCACATTTTCGGCGACCCTTCCGTCCGAGTCGGCGGTCCGAGCGGACCCCGCCCACCCGGTGCGATGAGTTCGCAAGCCAACACCGAGATCAACACACAGGTAACGATCGCCCTGCAAGCCAGTGACGACGGCCTGCCCGACCCGCCGGGCGCGTTGACCTTCAGTATCGTATCGCTGCCGGAGCATGGAACGCTGACCGACCCCGGCGCCGGCGCCATCACAGCCGTACCCCACACCCTCACCGACGCCGGAAGCGGCAACATGGTCAATTACGACCCGGATCCCTGGTACGCCGGACCGGACAGCTTCCAGTTCCACGCCAACGATGGCGGCGTGCCGCCCGAGGGCGGCGACTCCAACACGGCCACCGTATCCGTCACAGTCGGCGGACCGCAGGTCGTCCACAGCGCACCGTTGGACGCGGACCCCGGCTGGACGACCAGTGGTGAGTGGGCGTTTGGCACCCCAACTGGGCAGGGCGGCACCGCCCACGGAAACCCCGATCCCACAAGCGGCGCCACAGGCACAAGCGTCTACGGCGTGAATCTCAACGGCGACTATTCCATCACCTCCGGCGGGCCGTACTTCCTCACCGCCGGTCCGTTCGACTGCGCGGGTTGTTTCGACGCCGAACTGCGGTTCATGCGATTCCTCAATACCGACTTCCAGCCGTACGCAACCGCAACCGTCGAAGTATCAAATGATGGCACTGGCTGGACCCAACTCTGGGACAACGGCGGCAGCGAGATCGCGGATGCGTCGTGGCAAGCCCAGAGCTTCGACATCTCCGCGATAGGCGATGGCGCAGGCGCGCTTTGGTTCCGGTGGAGCTACACCATAGGCGGCCAAGCCTACGCCTACTCCGGCTGGAACGTCGACGACATCGAGATATGGGCGATTGTCTCCACCGTTCCGGGCGACTGCGATCACGACGGCGATGTCGACATTTACGACTTCGAGGTATTCGACGCCTGTTTCACGGGTCCGAATGGGCCCGCCGGTGCAGCCTGTGACGTAGCCGACGGTGACGGAGATGGCGATGTCGACATGACCGACATGAGCCTGTTCCAGATCGCGTTCAGTCCATAGGCTCCGATGAGATCCGCGGATTCGGTAGGCGGCCGGATTCGCGGGTCTCTCCCTCATGCAACGTGGCGACGGCGTCAGCTGTTCGATAGCAGTGGCCGACAATTGTCACAGAGTGCTACAGGAGGGGTATGACTGCGATGACGCCGGTGTCCGCGTCGGTGCCGGTGCCTGTCACTACGCCGGTGTCGGTGACGATTTCGATGTTGATCTGACGGGCGGGCGATTGCATTTGGCCGTCGAGGACGGCGACCTCGATGGTCACGTTGTTGCCGGACTGCGTGGCGGAGTATTGGGCGAGGCGGTATTGGCCGATCCGGTGGTCGAAGCCTTCGCCTGCGTCTTCGTAGAGCATACCTTGGGCCGATCCACTGGTGTCGAGACTGACCACGAGGGTCAAGGGGTCGGTGGGGAATTGACCGGTGTATTGCATGACCGGGCCAATGGGCACGACGGCGCCGCCGCGAACGCGGAGGTCCGGTTGGTTGATGTCCGTGGCGCTGTCTTCTCCGACGAGTGAGATGGTTCTCCAGATGCCGCCGGGTAGGGCAGGGGCGGTGGCTTGTCCGGGGTTTTGGGAGACGTTGGGAACGACGAGCAGGTCGGCACCGATCGTGAAGGCGATGTCCTCGGCGCGGAGACTGAGGTCGGTCGGATCGGCGAAGAACACGGGTCGAATGACTGGCAGCCCGGTCTCGGACGCCTCGCGGAAGAGTGTGTAGAGGTAGGGCATTAGGCGATAGCGGCGCTCGAGGGCGGTCTTGCAGATGGCTTCGACTGAGGGTCCGAAGGACCATGGTTCTTTGTTGATGCCCTGGTTGTCGGCGTGTGCGCGGCAGAAGGGCATGAACACGCCGACGCCCATCCAGCGGGCGAACAGCGCGGCTGATCCGTCGTCGACGAAACCGCCGAGATCGGCCCCTGCGAAGGGTTGGCCTGACAGGCCCATGTTGAGTGTCATGGGTGTGGCGTAGTACAGGTGGTCCCAATTGGCGACGTTGTCGCCGGTCCACATAGCTGCGTGGCGATGGCCGCCGATGAAGTTCGCCCTTGAGAGCACGAAGGGTCGCTTGTCGGGGTTGGCTGCTTGAATGCCCTCTTTCGACGCTTCAACCATGAGCATCCCGTAGACATTGTGGTATTGGCGGTGTTGCCCGGCGGGTAAGCCTCCGCCACCGCGATGTTGGGCATCCAACGGCATGGAGTGGTCGGGGCCGTCGAAGATGCCCGGCTCGTTCATGTCGTTCC
>JAJDDU010000315.1 GCA_029260155.1 Phycisphaerae bacterium
GCTGGACCCATCATCGATACGGCTTGCCGCTTCGCCAGGCAGGGTATGATGTTTTCGCGTTCGATTTTCGCGGGCATGGCGAATCGCCCCACGAGGAAGGATACAAACCGCGCCAGTTCCCCAGTGACCGCGAGCATTCCGACATGCTCGGTGCCATTGCCTACGTCGAGGAAGTTCTCGAAGAGCAGGGCCGCCCGCGCGAGGTGGGGCTGTTCGGGTTGTCGCGTGGTGGCGGGGCGGCGATTTTGGCGTCCGTCGGCATCGAGAGCGTCAAGGCCATAGCGGTGGATGGAGCTTTTTGCAGTGACTTGGCGTTGGAGTTTCATCTCAAGCGCTGGGCTTGTGTGTTCGCAAAACTGCGGTTTGTTTACGAGAATCACCCACCGACATTCTGGCGGTTCTTGCGTTGGCTGATCATGTGTCAGGCGGAAAACGCCTTTCATTGTGAGTATCCGTCCGTGTACAAGTCCCTGAAACGTCTGCCGTCCACGCCCATTTTCTTCATCCACGGGGAGCGGGACAGTTTCATACCGTTGGAGCAGGCGCAGATGCTCTACCAACGTGCGTCTGAGCCCAAATACCTGTGGGCGGTTCCGGGTGGTAAACACAACCAGAGCGTCAATCAGTGTCCCGAGGTGTACACTCGTCGGCTCGTGGAGTTCTTCGATCGCCATTTGGCGGGGTGCGCGGCCGAAGGGGCGTTCGACCGGGCGGCGATGAGCGACCTCACCCAGCCGCTGGGGGACGACGGGGCCACCGAGAACATGAGGCATCTCGGGCAACAGGTTCCGTAATCATCGCTTGCAGTGCGTTGGTCGATGTACAATTCTGTTTGCGTGGCGGGTTTGCCGGCTGGCGAGCGTCTGTCACACGGGGAGATGTCTTGCACGCGGAGATTCGTGGGATGATGGGCACGGGACGGGGAATCGTGATCGGCGGAATGTTGATCGTCGTGGCTTGCTGTGTGACGAATTTGCCAGCAAGCGGTGACGATCGTGATACGCTTCGCGACCTGCGACGAACGCATATCGTGGAGGCTGTGGAGAAGGTACGCGACTCGGTAGTCAACATCTCGTCGTTGCAGCGCGTTCGGAAGAGGCGGTCTATATTCGGCACGTTGGATCAAACGCAACAATCGAGCGGCAGTGGGTTCGTGATTCACAAGGATGGCTACGTGGTGACCAACGATCATGTGGTGGCCCGTTCGACGGATCACCGCGTTCGTTTTGCGAACGGGCGAACCTATGAGGCCGTGGTGGTGGCGCGTGATCGGCTTCATGATCTGGCGGTCCTTCGCATAGAGCCGGAGCAGCCGCTCAAGCCGCTGCCACTCGGGCGAAGTGACGACATCATGCTCGGGGAGGATGCCATCGCAATCGGTAACCCGTTCGGGCTTGAGAACACGATCACACGTGGGGTGATCAGCGCGGCCAACCGCACTCTGGAATTCGAGGACGCCACCTACACCGATCTTATTCAGACGGACGCGAGCATCAATCCGGGCAACTCCGGCGGACCCTTGCTCAACGCGGTCGGAGAACTCATCGGGGTGAACACGGCCATCAGACCGGACGCGGAGAATGTTGGTTTCGCCATCCCGGTGGATCAGTTGCGGGATCTGCTGCCGGAGATGTTGGACATCAGCAAGCTCTATCAGGTCGAGTTCGGCCTGCGCGTGGGGGGGGAGACCGCCGAAGTCGTTGAGCTAACCGACAAGAGCCCAGCTGCCGAAGCGGGTGTGCGTCTCGGTGACACCATCGTACGGGTCGACGGGACGCCCGTCCTGCGGGGCGTGGATTTCTGCATTGCCATGCTCGGGCACCGTGCGGGACAGACCGTGTCACTCGATCTTCTTCGCGACGGAAAGCGCTTAACCAAGACTGTTCGTCTCGCCGAAGTCCCCAAGATGGATGGTTCTGAGATCGCCTGGCGAAAGCTCGGTATGGAGCTAAAGCCGCTTTCCCGCGCGGCGTCCGTCCGCCTTCGCCTGCGTCGTGACGCGGGAATGGTGGTGACCAAGGTTGATCCGAACGGACCGGCCGCTCGGGAAGGTATCGAAGAGCATGATCTTCTTGCGAGTTTGGGTCGGTATCGCGCGTGGCCGCTGGATGGTGTGGGGCTGCTCCTAAAGGATGTCAAACGCAATGACCCGGTGGACGTCGTGGTCTATCGGTTCTTCGAGGGTTACCGGCCTGCGCGCGTTGAACTTAGGCTGTATGCGCGGTAGGGTTGTTGGAGTATGGTCGAAAACAAGGCATCAACACCCCGTCATAGACCGGCAGTGATTGCGCCGAAATCGTTGGCGCTGAAGCGCGCGGAGCAGGAGCTGCGCGTGACGTGGCCCGACGGCGTCGAAACCGTGTTTTCCGCGGCGAAGCTGCGTAAGAACTGCCCCTGTGCGACGTGCAACGAGGAACGCAGCAAGCAGAAGAGCGTTTTGCTGCCGGTGCTCAAGCAGGCTTCGTCCGGACCGCTTACGCTCGACGATGCGAAGCTGGTCGGGACGTACGCAATTCAGTTCATCTGGTCCGACGGGCACACGGCGGGCATTTTTGATTACAACTATCTGCGCACGCTGAGCGAGAATGACGCCAACTGAGTCGCGCGAATGCACCGTTACACACTGCTCAAGAGCAGTGGCACACCGACTAGCAACTACCTGATCGTTGGGTCGATGGCGAAGATTTCGACGCGACGGTTCTTTGCGCGGTTGCCGTCGGTGGTGTTGGGGGCGAGCGGGCGGT
>JAJDDU010000316.1 GCA_029260155.1 Phycisphaerae bacterium
AACGGGCCGTCGCGTCGTTGGATTGGTCAGCCGACCCCGATGCGCTGCGTATCATTTTCATGGCTGGCAACGAATCCGCCGACCAGAGCGCCGCCGAACACGACTTCCGCGCTGCCGCCCGCGTCGCAACTGGCAAGGATATCATCATCAACAGCGTGTACGCCGGCGATCGTGAACAGGGCGTCACGGAGAAATGGGATCGCGTGGCTGTGGCGGGAAAGGGCACGTACACCGCGATTGACGTGGTATCCGGCACTATTCAGCTTGAAACACCGTATGACGCAGAGCTTGCTGAACTCAACGGCGAACTCAATCGGACGTACATCCCGTATGGAGAGCACGGCGTTTCGGGGCTCGCCAATCAGATCGCGCAGGACACGAACGCTAGCAGGATGGGTGCCCAATCGTGTGGCAGTCGTGTGGCCGCCAAGGGTTGCGCACTGTACAACGTCGCCACCTGGGATCTCGTTGATGCCGTTCGGCAGAAGGACTTTCGGCTTGAGGGCGTTAAGCTGCATGAGCTCCCGGACTTCATGAAATCAATGACGCTTGATCAGCGAAAGAAGCACATCGTTGGTATTCAGGGTGTTCGCGATGCGGTCAATGCGGAAATCGCTGAATCGGATAAGAAACGCCGCGCCTATATCCGGGCGAAGCAAGCCGAAAATCGTGGCGCTCGACCCAGCTTTGACGATGCGCTACTCACCAGTCTTCGCGCCCAGGCAGTCGCCAAGGGCTTCACGTATCCGGCGCCCGCTCCGGCAACCAAAGTTGAAGCGGTTGCGGAGTTCGATGGACCGTTGCTTCCTCGCCGGCAACTGATCCCGCCGGTGCAGGCCAACGTGGATGCACTCATGGCTGCGATTACGGTTCTGGAATACGGCGTGGACGGCTATCGCTCGCGCCGCGTCGCCTTTGCCGAGCGGCTTGCCGAAGTTGTCGGTTCGCCCGTTCGCATCCTCGTGGGCGATCGAGAATTCGCTTCCGTGTTCCTAGCGAGAGAGGCCCTTATTGATCTTCTACGAATACAGGTCGACGATTTGCAGACCATTCGCGTTGTCAACGCCGCTCCCGTACCGTTCGTATACGCCGCATCATCCGGTGCGATGGCCCCGGCGAAAGGCGTCGCGACGTGCTACCGTGTCGGCGGCATCGAATTCGCGGATCGAGCGATCGCCGAGCGCGTCCGAGACGACATTCGTGACGCTCTTAGACCGTATGACCAAAAGCAGGCAAGCAACGGGCGGTCCGGTGGATCCGCGCGCCTGGTGTCCTCGAAGGAGCCCGACCCTGTGGCGTCGCAGAGGTCGGTCGAACTCTACCGTAAGCGAATCAAGATCATCGCTGAGACGGGCGGCTTGTCCTACATGATGCTGGTCGGCGGGTGTTGAATTACACGGAGGACAGGCCGCTCTTCGTCAGGCGTATTCGAAAACCCAGGCTAGACGAGACAGAGGAGCCGTTACTGATAGGAAATCTGATTCCGCCAATGGAATCCGCCACGATCTTGCGTCGAGAGTGATTGGAGAAAGGCACGGTCGCGGTGTTACAGAGAGGCCTTCTTGCCACGAATGCTGGTTGGTTCGCAAACCCCATCATGCGAGGCTCGAAGGCCTTCTCTGTGCGCAAATTTCCGGACCAACACACCGTGGGATTATCCGGTGAAGCCAGCCTGGAGACGCCCGAAATCGACCAGGTCCACGTCGTCGTCGGAGTCGAAGTCGAACGCTTCGCAACCGCTTGTGAGTGGGCCGCCGTTCGCGCCGGTGACGCAGTTTGTCCAGTGGACGTAGTCATCAAGATCAACGTCGCAATCCAAATCAAAATCGCCCGGTCCTGTTGCCGTGACCGCCAGCGTTGCGAGATCGCTGAGTTGGCCGCCGCAATCGTTGGTCACGACAACGTCGTAGTTTCCGGCATCGTCGGACGCGACGGGCGCAATCGTAAGTGTGTCGTTTGTCTCACTTGGAAGATCCGCTCCGCCCCTGCGCCACTGATAGGTGGGTGCCGGCGTGCCGGTGGCGACCACGGTAAAGGTCACCGGAGCGCCCTCGCAGATAGTCTGGCTTGCGGGTCCGGCGGAAATCGCCGGCGCTGTGTCAACGGTGAGCGTGGCCAGTGCGCTAGTCTGTTCGCCGCAGTCGTTGGTAACGACGACGTCGTAACCTCCGGCATCGCTGGGCATGACGGCCGCGACCGTCAGCGAGTCGCTTGTCTCGCCGGGAAGATCCGCGCCATCCTTGCGCCATTGATAGGTTGGCGTCGGTGTTCCGTTAGCCGTAACGGCGAACGTCACCGGGTTGCCCTCGCAGATGGTCTGGCCGACGGGATCGACCGAGATCGACGGCGCCAGGTCAACGGTGAGCGTTGCGAGCGCGCTGATCTGCTGGCCACAATCGTTCATGGCGACGACGTCGTACTCCCCGGCATCGCCGGGCGCGACGGCCGCAATCGTCAGAGTATTGTCTGTCTCACCAGGAAGATCCGCTCCGTCCCTACGCCACTGATAGGTTGGAACCGGTGCTCCGAAAGCCGCAACCGTGAAGGTCACTGGAGCACCCTCGCAGATGGTTTGGCTCACGGGGTCGGCTGAGATCGACGGCGGCATGTCGATGCTGAGCGTGGCGAGCATGCTCATCTGCAGTCCGCAGTCGTTGGTTACAACGATGTCGTAGTCCGCGGCATCGTCAGGCGTGACGGCCGCGATCGTCAGAGTGTCGTTCGTCTCGCCGGGAAGATCCGCGCCATTCTTGCGCCATTGATAGGTTGGAACCGGTGCTCCGTCAGCCGCAACGGTGAACGTCACCGGAGCACCCTCGCAGATGGTCTGGCTCGCTGGATCGGCCGAGATCGACGGCGATGTGTTCACGGTGAGCGTGGCCGGCGAGCTGATCTGCTGACCGCAGTCGTTGGTTACAACGACGTCGTAATCCCCCGCATCGCCGGGCGCGACAACCGCGATCATCAGCGTGTCGCCGGTTTCACCGGGCAGATCCCCTCCGTCCATGCGCCACTGATAGGTTGGCGTCGATATCCCGTCGGCCGCAACCGAGAACATCGCCGGATCACCCTCGCAGATGGTTTGACTCATTGGATCGAACGAGATCGTGGGCGCGATGTCAACGGTCAACGTGGCCAGCAAGCTTATCTGTTCGCCGCAGTCGTTGGTAACGACCACGTCGTAACCTCCGGCATCGCTGGGCATGACGGCCGCGACCGTCAGCGAGTCGCTTGTCTCACCGGGAATATCCGCTCCATCTTTGCGCCACTGAAAGGTTGGCGCCGGCATGCCGCCAGCCGCGACGATGAACGTCACGGGACCGCCCTCGCAGATGGTTTGACTCATGGGATCGAAGGAGATCGTGGGCGCGATGTCAACGGTCAACGTGGCCGGCAAGCTTATCTGTTCACCACAGCCATTCGTGACCACGACATCGTAGTCTCCCGCGTCGCTTGGTATCACGGCCGTGATCGACAGTGTGGCGTTTGTCTCACCAGGAAGGTTTGTACCGCTCTTGCGCCACTGAAAAGTCGGCGCCGGCATGCCGGTAGCTGCGGCAGCGAACATCACCGGACCGCGTTCACAGATGACTTGATTGACCGGATCAACCGCGATGACCGGCTCCACACCAACGGTCAGCACAGCCGGTGCGGTCGTCACGGAACCGCACAGGTTTGTGACAATGACGTCGTACTGCCCGGCGTGTTCCACCGCGACGGTAGCGATCGTGTACGAAGTGTCGGTCTCGCCGGTGAGATCGGTTCCGTCCTTTCGCCACTGGTATGTCAGCGTCCCTCCGCCGGAGGCGTTGACCGAGAACGTTACGGGATCACCGATGCAAACATCCTGGCTCTGGGGCGAATCTACTATGATCGCCCCACCGACCGTTCTCAGCGTCACCGAGTCCGCAGGGTAGTCAGCTTCCAGGCAGCCATTCGACAGAATGAACGGGAGGTTCTTGACCGCAAAGGTTCCGGATACGGATGCCGCGGTGAGAATCTCGAAGTCGGCACCCATTGCCGGTTCGTACCCGTCGAGTAGCGCTACCGCCAACTCGCCGGCGAGGGTGGCCGTTCCGGTGACTTCCAGAGTATCGAATTCGCCAACACCGGATCCAGCGAGCTCAGTTGCGAACGTTCCGTCTGCCGTCTGTGCGTAGTTGCCGGTCACCACGATGTTGCCCGGTGAGGCGCCGGGTGTCACCGAGCCTGCGTTGTTCAAGTCGCCATCGACCGTACCGGATCCCGCGAGTATCCCGCCGGTCAGATCAAAGAGCGAAACTACGCTTACGGTGCCGCCATCGAGTGTTACCGCGCCGGCGTTGGCGAGGCCGCCCGTGAGCGACAGGACTTGTCCGTTCATGATCGTCAGATCGCCATCCGTCGCGTTGTCCAAGAGGCCAGCCAGGGCGTCAAGGTTGGACTGGTCTACTATCGATGCGCCAGGTCCGTCGAGCACGATGGTGGCAGCGTTGGTCGTGATGTCGGCTCCGGTGAACTTGAATGTCCCCAGCACGTTGTAGATCCCGCCCGTGAGCGTGCCGGCAACAGAGTTACTGAAGGTGCCGCCGTTGAGATAGAGCTGTCTTCCCGCGGCGATGTTGAACTCGCCGCTATTGGTGAACGTGTCGCTGGTAAGCGTGACGGCGAGATCCCCGCTGTTCACGTTAATCGTTCCGCTGTTGATGTGGTCGGCAGCGCCGGGTGCGTTGATCGTCGTGGGTCTGGCTAGGTTGATTGTACCCTGGTTGTCCAGCTCGGCGTTTAGGATCCGTACGTTCCCCGCTGTTGCTTGGGCATCAATGAGACCTGTGTTGACCAGCGTGCCATTCGTGACTGCCAGGGTTGCAACGAATGATGAGTGCAGGGTGTCCAGCTCGATTGTCCCCTTGTTGATAAACCCGTTCGCGACGATCAGCGTGCCGCCGCCGACGAAGGGGCTGCCTTCAATCCGAAGCGTTGCTCCGAGTTCGTTGGTGAAGTTGCCCGGATCGCTGTTGATGGCAGAGGAGCCCTCGACCTGCAACAGTCCCTCATTCACAAGCGGAGCGTTGATAGTGCTGGACTTCAGCGTCAGGGACGTCGCGTTGGTCAGCGTGCCAGGGCCGTTGAATGTTGACGAAGGCATCAGCAGCGTCGTCTCGGCATTGGTGAAGTTCGTCGCAAAACTCGCGGTGGTGCTGGTGAGGGACAGCGTCCCCAACCCCGTAATCGAACCGGCGTTCTGATCGAACGTCGTGTTGGTGAGGGCCAGTGTGCGCGCCTCGCCGATCACCAGCGAACCCGTATTGGCGACGCTACTGGGAGACGCAAATGTCGCGCCGCCGCCAATCAGGTTGAGGTCGCCTCTGTTGATGAACGTGTCTGAAGTCAGAGTGAGGATGAGATCCCCGTTGTTCACGTTGATCGTCCCGCTGTTAATGTGGTTTGCTGCGCCGGGCGCGTTGATCGTCATGGGTGTGGCCAAGTTGATCGTGCCTTGGTTGTCCAGCTCGGCGTTTAGGAACCGAGAGTTCCCCGCAGTGGCTTGGGCATCGATGAGACCCGTGTTGACGAGCGGACCGTTCGTAACCGTCAGGGTTGCGACGAATGTAGAGTGCAACGTGTCCAGCTCGATTGTGCCGTCGTTGGTAAACCCGTTCGCGACGGTCAGCGTGCCGCCGCCGACGGTGGGGTTGCCTTCAATCCGAAGGGTCATGCCGACGGCGTTGCTGAACTCGCCCGGGCCGCTGTTGATGGCACAATTGCCTCGCACCAATATCGAACCTTCATTTACAAACGGAGCGTTGATCGTGCTGAATTTCATCGTTATGGACGTTGCGTTGGTCAGCGTGCCCGGGCCGTTAAACGTCGACGAGGACATCTCCAGTGTTGTTGCGGCGGTGGTGAAGTCCGTTGAGAAGTTTGCCGTGCTGCTGGTGAGGATAAGCCCTCCCAACCCCGCAACCGAGAAGTTCGACGTGACGTTCGCAGTGGTGCTGGTAAGGGAGAGCGTCCCCAACCCGGTCATCGAACCCGCGTCCAGATCCAACGTCGTGTTGGTAAAAGCCAGCGTGCGCGTCTCGGCGATGTCGAACGAGCCGGTATTGGTGACGTTGCCGGCGGACGCGAACGTAGCGCCGCCGCCAACCAAGTTGATGTCGCCGCTGTTGGTGAACGTATCACTCGTAAGCGTGACAGTGAAGATCCCGTTGTTTACGTTGATCGTTCTGCTGTTGACGTGGGCGGCTGCGCCGGGTGCGTTGATCGTCGTGGGTCTGGCTAGGTCGATCGTGCCTTGATTGTCCAGCTCGGCGTTCAGGAACCGAGAGTTCCCCGCTGTGGCTTGGGCATCGATGAGACCCGTGTTGACGAGCGGGCCATTCGTGACCGTCAGGGTTGCGCCAAATGCGGAGTGCAACGTGTCCAGTTCGATTGTCCCCTCGTTGGTAAACCCGTTCGCAACAGTCAACGTGCCAGGGCCGACGTTGGGGTTGCCTTCCATCCGAAGGGTCGCACCGAGCACGTT
>JAJDDU010000317.1 GCA_029260155.1 Phycisphaerae bacterium
CATGCTGGCCAAACGTCTGCCGACCATTCTCAGCCAGGGTGAGCGGCGGCAGAATGGTCGGCAGACGTTTGGCCAGCATGGTCTTGCCCGCACCCGGCGGGCCGATCATCAGCACGTTGTGATTGCCCGCCGCCGCGATGAGTACGGCACGCTTGACGTGTTCCTGGCCACGGACATCGGAGAAATCGACGTCGTAGCGCTTGGCGTCCCCGAAGACTTGTTGCAGATCGACGTGCGCACATTCGATGGGCAGTTGCCCGGAGACGAAGCCGATGGCCTCGGTGAGCGAGCCGACGGGAATGACCTGCAATCCTTCGACCACCGCCGCCTCAACAGCGTTTTCCACCGGCGTGATCACGCCGCGAAAACCGCGCTTTTTCGCAACGATGGCCGCGTTGAGCACACCCTTGACCGGACGAACCCGACCATCGAGCGCCAACTCGCCGGTGACCATGTATTCGGCCGAGTACTCGGCCACGACCTGATCGTCCGCAAAGACCACACCCATCGCGATGGGCAAATCAAACACCGGCCCAACCTTCTTAACGTCGGCCGGCGCCAAGTTTATGACCGTGCGATAACGCGGATAGCGGTAGCCGGAGTTGGCGATCGCGGAACGCACGCGTTCCAGGCTTTCCTTAACGGCAGTGTCGGGCAGGCCGACGATGGCGGTCGACGCGAAGCCCTTCTTGGCTACGTCAACTTCCACTTCGGTCGGGACGGCATCAATGCCGTGAAAGGCCACACTGTGCAAGCGAGCAATCACGGTCGGCTATTGTAGGAGACGTGCGCGCAAACGCCAACGTTTCGGCGAGCGGCATGACAGTTTTCGCGGCGATCTAGAGACCGTCCAGCAGCGATGCCAAACGCTGCCCGAGTGAGTTACTAATCCGCGCCAACGCCCAGATCGAAGCCGCATTCTTGCCCAACTCGACCTGGGAAAGCTGCGATGTTGTCAGGTCGGTTCGATCGGACAACTGTCGCAAGGTTAGGTTTTGACGCAGGCGCTCAGCCCGAATCCGCTGGCCGATTAGGCGGTTCAGGTCGGTCTCATCCTTGTAGATCAAGCCGAGTTGCCGGCAAGCGCGGTCGACGGCTTCGATAAGCTGCTCTTTCTCAAACGGCTTGGGGATGTAGTCACAGGTTCCACGACGCATCGTTTCGGTGGCAGTGCTGAGCTCCGGATACGCCGTCATTACGATGCAGCTCATGCGATCGTCGATAGTCTTCAGACGCTCGACAACTTCAACGCCGTCCATCGCGGGCATGCGAAGATCGACCAGAGCAATCTGAAAAGACTCCTCCGCCGCATGCTCAATCCCCTCCTGTGCGTCGGTGAATGTCTTAGGTCGATAGCCGTGATCCTCCAGCAGCAGACCGACCGTCTTGCACACCGCCGGATCGTCATCGATTACCAGAACTTTGATGTGATGCCGAACCGACATTTTCCCACCTTTTTTCGCGCCTGGTGTTGAGGTCGTCACGATAGCTCCCTGTGCTACATAGCCTTGAATTTGTCCCGTGCCCGTCTAAGCTTGTGCTGAAGTATCAACTGTCACACATCGGTGAAGCATGAGCCATCACCTCGTCATCATCCACCCATCTTACATCGCAGCCATACTCGCTGGCAAGAAGACTGTCGAGTGCCGCCTGTCAAAGCGTCGCATCAGGCCATTCGGCGCCATCGATCGCGGCGACGCCCTTTGGCTCAAACGCCCCGGCGGACCGGTCGTCGCTCGCGCCCGCGTTCGACACGTACGATACTTCGCGGCCGTCACCCAGCGAACCCTACGCGACATCCGGTGCCGCTACGGCCCTGCCATCATGGCCCGTGCGGGTTTTTTCACAAGACACAGGTCAGCCAACTACGCCACGGTAGTCCTCATCGACCGCCCCAGCAGCATAAAGCCACTCGCCATCGCAAAACGCGATCAGCGAGCGTGGGTACTTCTCGACGAGGCACCCCACCACGCAACATCGTAGGCCGGTGCAAAACAAGCGACATCCGTGTGTGCTTGCAAAATCATAGGCCTGCTCGGGTCATTCTGGCCAGCCGTAACTTTTATTTTTTCTTGCCCGTCTGGAACTCGCCTTTTCTCGGACGATGGCGTTTATTTCTTGCCCGCAGCGGCCAAGGCTCGCTTTTCGGCCTTCGCGGGTTTCGCAGGTTTCTTGGCTGTCTTGGAAGTGGGTGATCCGTTTTCCTTGGCTGCACGCGATTTCAATATTCCCTCACGCATCTTGTTGAACAGGTCGGGGTTGTCGCGGAGGAACTGCTTGCTGTTCTCGCGCCCCTGCCCGAGGCGGATGTCCCCGAAGCTGAACCAAGCCCCCATCTTGCAGGCTACGTCCTCGGCGATGGCCAGATCCAACAGATCGCCCTCGGCGCTGATGCCTGAGTCGAACATAATGTCGAACTCGACGCTCTTAAACGGCGCCGCCACCTTGTTCTTGACGACTTTGGCACGGACGTGGTTTCCGACGGCTACGTCGCCGTCCTTGATGGTCGAGATGCGGCGAATATCTAGCCGAACCGACGTATAGAATTTCAACGCCCGACCGCCCGGCGTGGTTTCGGGGTTACCGAACATGACGCCGATTTTCATTCGAATCTGGTTGATGAAGACGACGATGGTCTGCGTCTTGCCGATCACAGCCGTCAGCTTGCGCAACGCCTGACTCATCAGGCGGGCCTGGATCGCGACGTGCGCATCCCCCATCTCACCCTCGATCTCGGCACGCGGAATCAGCGCAGCCACCGAGTCGATCACCACGACGTCCACCGCGTTGCTGCGGACCAGCATCTCGGTAATCTCGAGTGCTTCCTCGCCGGAGTTGGGCTGGCTGACCAGGAGGTTCTCAAGCCTGATGCCGCAGCGCTTGGCCCACGATGGGTCGAGGGCATGTTCCGCGTCGACAAAAGCGCAGACCCCGCCGTTTTTCTGGGCGGACGCAATGACGTGCAGCGCGAGGGTGGTCTTGCCGGAGGACTCCGGGCCAAACAGCGCGACGATTCTCCCACGCGGAAGCCCCTTGCCGCCAAGCGCCAAATCGAGCGACAGCGTGCCCGTGCTGATGCACTCAATGTCCAGGCTCTTTTGATCGAGCGGCATGACCGCGCCTTTGCCGAACGATTTCTCGATTTGCTGCAGGGCGCGGTCCAGCGCCGCCTTGCGTACCGTTGTATTGTCGCTACTCATGGCCTCTGTGCCTCCATGGCTTCATGTTTCAAACGGTCACGATTCCTTGCCAAAACGAAATCGTCCGATCGGCGTGTATTGCGGGCCGTGCGGCTGCAATACGGATTGAAAAACAGTTAACGAATTGACCCACTGACTGGCCGATCGGAGCGTCGTCGCCTCGACGGCTTCGCGCAGCCGCCCATTGGTGCGATCGTTCCGCACCCTGCCAACGGTCATATGGGCCGCAAAGGGTCGTTGTTCGCGGTCGAATCCCAAGTTGGCCAACGCATCCTCGCAGCCAAGCGCGCAATCGACGAGCTCGCCCGGAGTCGTGGTCGTACCGCCCCACACCACGCGCACCTTCCCATGCGGGGGAAAGCACCCGCAGCCATCCAGCGAGAGAGTGAACGACGTCGAACGAGCAGCGGCTTGGCGGCAAGCATCGCAGACATCGGAGACCCTGCCGTCGTCAACCTCGCCCAGAAACTTCAGGGTCACATGCATCTGCGACTCTTTCACCCAACGCACATCCTTGCGGAACGCGGACAACGCTTCGCCAACGCGTAACAGCGATCGCTTCAAAGCATGCTCCAACTCGATGGCTACGAAGACGCGCACCCTACTCGATCCGCAGCATCGCCGTGAACTCGCGCACGCGCTGATCAATGTCATCGCGCCCGATTTGCAGCACGCGGTCCAAAGAGAATCCCTCGATCGTAAACGACGCGCACACCGTGCCACGCACGATCGCCCGCCGCAACGCAGCCGTGTCAAACGTCCCACATTCCGCCAGATACCCAAGCACCCCGCCGGCGAAGCTGTCCCCAGCGCCCGTCGGGTCGACGACATTTTTCGTCGGAAACGCCGGAATCGCAGTCGGACCGTCACCGGTCACCAAGATGGCGCCATGTTCACCCTTTTTGATGATGGCAAACTTCGGGCCGATGGCGAGAAGGGCTTCGCCAACCTCGACGAAGTTGATGCGGCCCGTAAGCTGCCGGGCCTCCGCGTCGTTGATGATGACCCCGTCGACCGCCGACAACGTCTTGAGCAACTCGTCGCGTTCGTTGTCGATCCAGAGATTCATCGTGTCGCAAACAGTCAGCTTCGGGCCGGAAAGCTGACCCAGCAACTCGCGCTGCAACGCGGGGTGCGTGTTGGCCAGAAAGACAATATCGCTGTCGGCGAACGACGCCGGCACCTTGGGTCCAGCCTCGCCGAGAACGTTCAGACTCACGTCGGCGGTCTCAGCCTCGTTCATGTCGCCGTGGTATTTTCCGCTCCAGCGAAAAGTCTTGCTGCCCGCCCGGGTTTCCAAACCAGCCAAGTCGATCTCGCGGCGCGTGAGCACCTCGCGGCAGGCGTCGGGAAAATCCTCCCCGACCACCCCGACCAGGCGGACCGACGTGAAATGCCGTGCAGCAAACGAAAAATAAACCGCGGTTCCGCCGAGCACGCTCTCTGCCGTTCCATGCGGCGTGCTGACCGTGTCGATTCCAATGCTACCGGTCACCAATAGTGACATTAAGTGTCCCTTCTGTCTGAAATTAGGTTGCCTGCTTCACCTGGGTCGCCCGGCGGATCCGCTTCAGCGTCCCCTCACGCCCGAGCATGACCAACGTGTCGTAAATCGGCGGACTGACCGTCGAACCCGTCACCGCAACGCGCAGCGGCTGGGCGACTGCACCGAGCTGGATCTCCCTCGACTCACAAACTTCCGTCAACAGCGATTCAATCGATTCCGCGGTCCAATCGGACACAGCCTCCAACGCGACGAGCAGCGTTTCGAGCATGGCAAAACCAGCCCCATCGTTCTTGGCCAGCACCTTCTTCACCGCCTTCGGCTGGTATTCGATCGCGTCGTCTTCACTCGTCAGAAACGCCGCCTTGGATTCGATATCGCAAAACGTGCGGAACCCCTGACTCACCCGCAAGAGATACGAAAGCACCTCGTCGTCCAACGCGGTCGAGGCTGCGTTGTTTACCGCCGCAAAATCCTTCAATCCGCCGAGCAGACGATCGGCCGTCACCCGTGTGTTCCAATCCGTACTAAACGCCAACAGCTTGTCGCGATCGAACTTCGCATTGGATGAACCGATGCGATCAAGCGAGAACAACTCCGCCGTCTCGCTCAGCGTCATCTCTTCGCGATCGCCCCCGGGGTTCCAACCCAAAAGCGAGATGAAATTCAAGAGCGCCTCCGGCAAGTAGCCGGCTGCGCGAAAATCATGCACGTCGATCTCCGGGGGCGTCAGCCCCTTCTTGATGGCCTTCTCCTTATCACGCTTGCTCATCTTCGAGCCGTTCATGTTAAAGATGATGGGAAGGTGGGCATAGATGGGCGTCGCAAAACCCAACGCTTCCTGCAAAGCCACGTGCTTCGGCGTATTCATCAGGTGCTCCTGCCCGCGGAGCACGTGGGTGATGCGCATGAGGGCGTCGTCCACCACACACGCGAAATGGTACGTCGGCCAACCGTCACTCTTTTGAATGACGAAATCTTCCAACTCTTCGCGGGCGATCCGCACCTGACCGAGCACGCTGTCGTCAACGACAATGTCACGGTCTGGCATTTTGAAACGCACCGTTATTTTGCGCCCCGCCTCTCGCGCCGCCAAACCCTCCGCGACCGTCGGCAGCGGGTCGGGCCGAGAATACTTGAGCACGCGTTTTTCCGACGCGGCACGCTCGCGCAAGGCTGCGAGTTCCTCGGGAGATTCCAGAGCGAAGTATGCCGCCCCGGAATCCAGCAGACGCTCGATGTGCTCGTTGTAGAGGTCGAGACGCTCGCTCTGAAAGTAAGGACCGCAATCCCCGCCGACCTCGGGCCCCTCGTCCCAATCCAGACCAAGCCACTGCAGATCGTCCGCAATCTTCGCGACCGAATCACCCACGTGGCGGCTGCGATCCGTGTCTTCGATCCGCAGCACAAACGTCCCGCCATATCGCCGTGCAAACAGCCAATTAAAGAGGGCCGTACGTGCCCCGCCCACATGCAAATACCCCGTCGGCGAAGGGGCGAAACGCACTCTCACGCTGTCAGTTGCCATACGGTCACTCGTTCCATGATACCAAACACTTGCCGAACATTACCCCCCGCTGACATGGCTGTCAACCGGTTTTTCCACGACCGCGCTGCTGTGGATCCGCCTCCTGTCCAGCGTCGCCGATCGCGTGTTTTCGGCCAAAAAGGGCCACCGCAGGACCGCTGATCGCGTACGCGCAACAGAGGATGGCCAATGTCTGGGCCTTGAACGACCAGAAAAAGACAAAAACCACCACGAATGCGATGAGGTGTTCGAACGGCCTCTTACGGATCAGATAGACTTGCGTGATGCGCTCGTAGCGGATGCGGCTGATCATCAGAAACCCAGCCCCGAGCGTCACCACGGGCACCACCCAAAGCAACACGTCACCGAGCGACGATCCCACGTGCTCGTGCAGCA
>JAJDDU010000318.1 GCA_029260155.1 Phycisphaerae bacterium
GAGTGATCGAACGACACGTGAGGTCCACCAAGTTATTAGGCACAAGTTGGCGGGGACTGCGAGCATGATCATGCTGCACGGCAGTTCGTTTGTCGTACTTCCCGCGACGAGGGGATTGACCACGAATTGATTCATGGCGAGTGCGAACAGAACTCCGTGTGCGCCGGCGATGAGAATCACGAGACCGGCACAGCTGACGACGCCGCGAAATGTCCGCCTGTACGCTGCCCACAGCGAGCCGCGCATGTGTGTATATGGAAACAGAAGCCACGCGACAAACGCCACAACCACGGCGGTAACTACGGACGCGAACAAGACCGTTCGCAGCGCAGTGCCGCAGTAGCCGTTCGCATGCCAATTCCGCCAGATCTCAATCGCAACTACAGGACGCGCCCCAGGCTGTCCCATGAGAACCGGACCAACGGTGGCGAGCCAGAGTCGAAACGCCATGATGGCGGACCCAAACGCGAGCGTATGGCCGACAAACGTGGTGGCGAAAGCGACGCCCGATGCTGCGACGAGGTGCTCAGCGGCGCGGGCGGGTTGCGTGAGGCCTCGCCATGGCGCCGTCAGTGCGCAGAGCCATGACGACGTGTTCTCCTGAAACGAACGGATAGGGGCGCGATCTGCGATCATGACGACGATACCGAACCGTGCGGTAGCGTATTGACCTAGCCGTCCGGCGCCAAGGGATGTGACCTACGAAGAAGAGGCGGCGGGCGATACCCGCCCTACCGGTCGAATCTCAGTTTCGTTCGCGTTCCCCACTGCCAAAGCGATGGGCCACCCGGCGTCTTACTACTCGAAGAGCGAGCTTGTCTTGGCCATTTTGATCATGCGCATGGCTGCAGGGCCTACGAGCACGACGAAGATGGCGGGGAAAATAAACAGGATCAAGGGCGCCATCAACTTGACGGCCACCTTTTGAGCGCGCTCCTCGGCGGCCTGCCTGCGTTTTACGCGGAGCGCGTCGGCTTGGTTGCGCAGGGCTCTGGCGATGCTGGTGCCGAACTTCTCTGCTTGCGTGACGACGGCGACGAGCGATTTCATCTCTGAGACACGGGTCCTAGCAGCCAGATTGTTGAGCGCTTCAGCGCGGGGGATGCCCATCTGCGACTCGCGCGTGGCGATCTGAAACTCCTCGCTCAATTCGAGATGGACCTTGTGCATTTCGTCTCCGACGCGTTGCAGCGCTCCGTCAAGGGCGAGCCCTGACTCGACGGAAATCACCATGAGGTCCAGCGCATCGGGTAGCCCGTTCGAGATGGCTTGCCCGCGTTTCTTCATGGTGGACGAGAGCCACATGTTCGGAGCCATGAATCCGATGGCTGCGGCAAAGACGGACAATCCAAGGACGTTCTTTAATTCGGTGCCACTGCTCAACAGGTAGATCGCCGTTGCCATTATCGCGAGGATGGCGACGACTGTCTTGCTGGCGAGGAACACGGACGGGGCTCTGGCGCTGCGGAAACCGGCCGCAGACAGTTTCAGTCGCAGTTGCGTCATCTCGGCGCCGGTCTTGGGCATTACCGGGCGCATGGCGAGAGGGGCGACCTTCTCCATCATTCTCGCGGCGACGGATTCGCGGGCGCGATCCTGGAGCTCGGCCTGCTCGTCGACCGTAGTCTGCCCGCGCATGCGCCGCATGATGGCGCCCTGATCGTCTTTCTTGCGCGGCCAAATGGCCATCCCGATGAGCGCCATTGCGGCGATGCCCATCAGACCCAGCATCATTGTGGAGTCCATTTCCGTTCTCCTGGTTGACGGTGCATGATTCCGCGTCCGCACCCGTGTCTTGGCGACCGCTCCATCGCGATCGCGGACCGGGACATTGGCGCCGAATCAGGCACGGTGCCTCAAATCTTGATGTTGACGATCCAGCGGATCATGGCTAGCCCCATAAGCTGCATGCCGAATGCGATCATCATGAGTGTCTTGCCCAGCGGCTCGTCGAGGAGCTCGTGCGCGTAATTGGGGTTCAAGAGCATGACGGCAGCGAAGACCACTGTCGGCAACGCGAAGAGCACGTAGCCGGACATCCGTCCCTCTGCGGTCAAAGCCTGAACCATGCCCAGCAGCTCGATGCGATCACGAATCACGCCTCCGATGTTGTCGAGCACTTCTGCGAGGTCGCCACCGGTCTGCCTTTGGATGAGAACAGCGGTGACGAAGAAACGCACGTCGAGCGAATCCACGCGATCGGCCATTGACGAAAGGGCGTCGTCGAGTTTGATACCGAGATTCTGTTCGTGGAACACGCGACCAAACTCGGTCCCGACGGGGTCTGGTAACTGCTCATGAACTACCTGCAGAGCGCTGGCCAGCGAGTGCCCCGCGCGCAGCGCTTGACTCATGATCTCGAACACGTCGGGCAGTTGGTTGACGAGTTTTTTCATACGCCGCGTGCGTCGCATGCTCAGCCAGACCAACGGGAGCAGAAACACCCCGCCGGCACAGCCTATTCCGACGAGGGGGCTCTTTCCCATCGCGAGCATTCCGAACAACAGAGCGACAGCCGCCACGCCTTGATTTGTGAGCATCTTGGTCGCCGGCCATGCGACGTCTGCTTGGTCGAGCATGGTCTGTATTTTCGGCGTGACGCTGAGTTTGGAAATCAACGGACCAAGGAGCCCCCCGGTCTCTTCACCCGGATTGCGTCTTAGGATGGACTCGGCTGACTTCTCTACCTTGGACGCCTGAGCTCCGCTGAGCCTGTCGGCGAGGCGTTTCTTCTCCGAGGAACGCGAGTCCATGACGACCTGGTAGATACCATAGGCCAACAGGATCGATCCGACCATTGGCAAGACGGTGAACGCCAGTGTGCTGGCCGCCGCCGCGGTGAGTTGGACTGCTATCATCATTTATCCTCTAAGGTCGGCGTATTGCCGACGCCGTCGCACAGCCGTCATTTGACTGGGTCGACCGCCAGCACGCGACGTTCAAAGATTCTCTCGTCCACATGCGCTCCGTGCGATTTCAGCTTTTCCAGGAAGCCGGGTCGCAATCCCGTGGCAAGAAACTGCCCGTGGACCTTGCCCTCCGAAGTCGCTCCGAGGGGTTCAAACTTGAAAATGTCCTGCATGGTGATGATCTCTCCTTCCATGCCCTGGACTTCAGTAACCGTAGTGATCTTACGTGCCCCGCCGGTCAACCTCTGAGCCTGAACGATGAGGTGGATGGCCGATGCGAATTGTTGCCTGATGGCCCGTGTGGGAAGATCAAACCCTGCCATCATCACCATCGTCTCGACACGCTGTACGGCATCGCGTGTGCTGTTCGCGTGGATTGTGGTGAGAGAGCCATCATGCCCGGTATTCATGGCCTGGAGCATGTCGAGCGTTTCAGCACCACGACACTCGCCCACGACAATTCGGTCAGGTCTCATTCGCAGACTGTTGATTAGCAACTCGCGAATGCCGATCGCACCCTTTCCCTCGATGTTGGCGGGGCGGGATTCCATTCGGACAACGTGCGACTGACGCAACCTCAATTCGGCGGCATCCTCGATGGTCACGATGCGTTCGTCGGAAGGAATGAACGATGATAGGTTATTGAGAAGCGTGGTCTTTCCAGAACCGGTGCCGCCGACGATCAGGATGTTCAACCCGCCCACGACCGCGGCTTCCAGAAACATCCGCATCTCCTCAGTGCAACTATTGAAGTTGATGTAGTCGTCCCAGGTGATCGGGTCTGCGCCGAATCGGCGAATGGACATACTAGGCCCGTCGATGGCCAGCGGTGGGATGACGGCGTTGACGCGACTGCCGTCTTTGAGTCGCGCGTCGACCATGGGCGAGACTTCGTCGCAGCGCCTGCCGACGGAACTCACGATCTTGTCGATCGCGTGCATCAAGTGGGCATTGTCGCGGAACTGCACCTCTGTCAGTTCCAGCTTTCCGCCCTTCTCCACGTAGATTTGCCGAGGTCCGTTAATCAGAATATCGCTGATTGCCTCGTCGGCGAGCAAGACTTCGAGCGGGCCTAGACCAAAAGTCTCGTCCAAGACTTCAGCGACCAAGCGCTTGCGTTCGTTGTAGCTTAGCAGCGTGTCTTCGGCCTCAGCCAGCCGCGTCACAACCTCCGACACACTTGCGCGAATCGACTGGTCGTCGCCCTCCATCGCGGAGAGGTCCAGCTGTTCGACGAGTCTACGGTGAAGTTTGGTCTTAAGTTGGTTGAATTCGTCTTGCTTGGCGCGTGAGGGCTTTGCCGATCTTGCACCCGGCGTGTCCGGAGCCTTGGTCGGCGACGGCGCGGCAGGTCGTTTCTGTGCCTTTATCGGCGCCGGCGGCGCCGCTTGAGCGGTTCGATTTCCGAACATGTTTCTCCCCCGTCGTATGCCCGCGTACTGCGTCGCGGCTTCGCTTGGGCGCGTCTCCTCTGACAGCCAGCGGTCCTATGTATTCTTACGATTCGTTGTCCAGCTACTTCTCGCTGAAGATCTTGGTCAGCAGACCGCCCTTCCTGCTGGGGTCTTTCACGACCGCAGCACCATCGGGGTCGTGAATAAACGCCGCAATATCTCGAATCGCAGCGCGAATTCTTGTTTTGGGACCTCGTTCCGCGAGCGTTTCGCCGAGATTGATGGCGTTGCTCATGGTCGGCGCATCGTCCGGAACGGTGGCGAATATCGGCTTGTTCAGCGTTCCTTCCACATCAGAGACGCCGAGTGGACCGCTGTCCTTGCTCATACGATTGACGATGAGTCGTGTGCGCTCCAGATTGAAACCGGCTTCATCCATGCCTTGGAGAATGCGCTGCGCATTGCGGATACTCGGCACCGTCAATTGGGTGACGAGCAACGTCATGTCGGCCAGATCGAGCACCGCGGACGCCCCTGGGTCGTATCGACTCGGACCGTCGACCACGACGTACTCATACAGTGATTGCAGCTTGCTTAGTATATTGACGCAGTTCGCCGCTGTGATGTTCTCACACTGCACAAAGTGCGTCGGTCTACTCAGGACGCGAACGCCGGACGAATGCGCCACCAGTGCTCGGTCGATCACTTGCTGCTCGAGCTCTTCGTGATTCTGCGCAAGGTCGGCGATGGTGTATGTTGGTGCGACATCGAGGCAGGTCGCGACCTGTCCGAATCGGTAGTCGAGATCGACGACCGCTACGCCGCCCGAGCACATGGACATCAATTCCACAGCCAAATTGGTGGTGACTGACGTTGTCCCAACGCCTCCGGCCGTACCCATGACAGCCAAGAGCTTGCCGCTCACCGCTTCGTTGTCCGATTTCCCGGAGGTTTTCGCCAGGGCATCGGCGAGCATGCCATTATCGATTGGCTTGGTGATGAACTCGGTGATTCCGCGGCGCATTGCAGAGAGGATCAACTGCCCGTCTGTCGATTCGCTAACGGCGAAGATCGCCAGTTCCGGGTGTGCGGGCACTAGCTCACCGGCGATAGGCAGAATTGATTCGGGCACAGGATCGAGATGCAGAATCAGCACGTCGGCAGCGAACTGGCCTACTACGTGCGCGAGCAGCGCCGCGTCGTCCACTTCCGCGACAATGTGGACCGACGGAAACTGCTGCAGTATTCGGCGCAGATCGGGCCCGAATGACTCGTCCGTATTGAAGACGATCACCCGAGTGGATTTCATACGTGCCCCCCTGCCGATAAACACACGCGGATGGCGTTCCTGACCGGTGCGTCGCGCGGGTGACGCTCACTTGCCCGGTCCGGATTATCTGCCCCAGTCCGCGATCCCTAGTCTGCTCCACTCCCCGATACCGTAGCTCGCTTCGCCCCCTCGAAACCCCTCCGCGCCCGTGAGCGCGTCCTCAGTTGATCAACTCCACCGGCCTTTTTCCGCCGAGACGGACGAAGATCTCTTCCAGCTGCGCCTGATACGTCGCGATGTCGTTGGATGTCGCCTCAAAGTTCTGGCCATCGGTGATGGCGGCAACTTCCTCCATAAGCGCGGCATCGGCGTACGCTCCGACACTGACTGCGAAGATTCGTATCCCCTGATCGGCTGCAATCTGTGCCTGGTCCAGTACGTATTGCCTCGCTTCCGCGAGAATATCCTGCTGATCCGCCCACGAGCCATGAGGCCACACGCCCTCAGGCGTAATATTCGCGCGTCCGTCCGTAAGTAGGACAATCATCTTATGTGACGCGGATCGCGCCGGCGCCTGGGTCAACGTCTCAATACCGTATTCCAGGCCACCGCCCATGTTGGTCCATCCGTCGAAGTGGCCGGCTTGCATGCCGCTCAGACCGTTGATTCCAGTGGAGATCTCTTCCAGGTGCGGAGCTGAGACAAGCGGCACCCGGTGCTGCACGCTGTAGCCATAGATATCCAATGCGACCTGATCGTCATTCTCGAACACGTTGACCACGTCGACCATCAGCGAGACGGAGTCTTTGACAGCCTGCATCGGCTGCGCCGGCGTTCCGGCAAGCTCGGGGGTCTGTGCATTCGACCAGCGGCGTTCGAGGAGATAGTTGGTGAAGGTCTTGATACCGAATGCGTAGCGGAATTCGGAGTTCGCCTGGGCCATTCTCGAAGTCCTAGAACCCGCCCAGGAAATGTAATCCAACCATCGAGTGCCAGGCTCGTCGAGGTACGGTTCTACCCAGGTCAGTTCCGAAGAGTCGATGCGGTTGTCGCCGTTTCCGTGGACCGCGCCGGCAATGGTCTGCCACGCGCCACCGTCCTTGCCGCTGTCCCATCGGGCCAGCCCCAGCGCAACGGCGACTTGGCGGCGATAGCGCGACGAACTTCCGTGGTGCGCGGTGTTCACTATTTCCTGAAGCTCTGCGGCGCTGTACTGTGCGGCGTTCTCGAAGCGCTGTCCGGCGAGGAAGTTGTTGACGGTCGCGCTGCCCCAGTCGCTCGTGCCGTTGCCATAGCGCGGCAAATGCGCGATTCCGCCGTCGTTGCGCGGATCGTATCCGTTGTCGAGCGTCTCTTCGCCGTAGCGCATCTGGCGGAACAGTCCGTAGGCGGGACCTGCAGACTGAGTATTGAAGCCCTCGGCGTCCAGCGCCAAGCCTTGAAGGTCGTCGGCCGTCCACGTGCTCAGGGCGTCGTCGGATCCGCCGGGAAGGAAGTGCCACACATCCCAAATATTGATGTTTGTGTCGCGGTAACTCCCCAGCTCACTGTCGTCGTTGTGCGACGCAGAGAGATCGGCGACGATGGCAATGTCACGCGGGACGAGCAAAGCCGTCGCCTCAGCCGCCGAAGTGTGTTCATCAAATCCGAGCACGCGTGCGAAGTAGAGCCCTCTGGTCGCCTGGACACGGACGCGAACTGCGTCGGGGAAATCGTCATCGGGAACCTCAACGAAACTGTAATGCCCGTTGACAAGTTCGGCCCGACCGAGGGTCACACCGCCCACCTGGAACGGAACACTCTCGTTCACGACCTCATTCCTTGCCACGTACTCAACGGCCGCGTCTCGGGCTTGGCCGGCGGGATCGTTGACTTCGGCCAGCAACGCCGCCGCCGCCAGCGCGGCTGAATCCGCCGTTCTCTGGAGATCGGCACGAACGTTCCACATGTAGCTTACGTCGATGGTCAGTGCCGCGACGCCGAGCAACGCCATCATGATGACCATCACCTGTACGGCGACGACCGCAGGACGCCGCCCGCGCGCGTGACGTCTTCCTCGCTGCGACGGGCCGCTTGGTACATTCCACTCGCAACGCTCACGCTTTGCTGGCACTGTGTGCTTCGACATGCGATTCACCCTCCGACGACATTGATGGTGCTTGCGTCACACCTGACCGCGAGGTGTGCGGGACATTTTCCGCTTCCACCGACAGTCCGGCCTCGTATTGACGCATCTCCGTCGAAAACCGTGTTTTCGACCTCAGACCCGGTTTGCGGAACCGGACTAGTGTCCCGCCCATCCGAATCTGTTCTCCCCATTTTCTGTCGTGTCCCACCAATCATTCGTGGCGTCGTCGTCCGAGCCTCCAGAGAGAAGGCGCCCGCGACTAGTCCGGGATCTCGGCCATTGGTGTCTCCTCGCGCTCGTCATCTTCTTCCGCGTCGCCCGATGGACTCGCGACGGTTATTGCCCGCCGGGGCGTACGCCTGGGGCGCTCTTCTCGTGCGGGAGCCTGCTCGCCCCCAATCAAATGCTCTCTGCGCGCCAAACCGTTCACCACCATTATCGCACGTGGCTTCTGAGGTTTCGTCTCTTCAGGCTCCAACGCCGTGGCGGCCACCTGCTCGGCCAGCTCGCCGAGCAGATCGCCCTCAGTCGACTGCCCGTCTTCGGAATCAAGCTTGTCGTCATCGGATCGCAATGCCAAGGTCAACTTGCCGCGCGTCTGGGCTAGGTGAAGTTTGGGTGCTTCGGTATCCTTGACCAGCAGTGTCACGGACTTGGCGGCCTTGCCCTTTCCATCGGTTGACGCAGTGAGCAGTCGGCCGACTGCGGCGACTTCAATCTTCTGCAAGATAGTGCGGCTGACCGTTTGTTTGCGTCGGCCGGAGTTAACGGTCATAACGGCAATCACATCCACAAACGCCCCAGGGCGAATCTGATAGGCGACGCCTGTGACCTCGTTGACCTTGACGCTGACTGCCCGGTAGCCGCTCTTGATACGTACGGCCAGTCCCGCCGGTGTCCCTTTCGGAGCCAGCAGAGACTCGCGAACGACGCCTCCACGCGGGACGGAGTACCCCGCCACGCGGCCGATCACCTTGTCAACGTCGCCGTACGCGTCCACTCCGATAAGCGGCGTCATCGGCGTCTCGATCACCTTCACCATCGTTCGATCAATCGCGGACGTTGCGGGAATCTCTGCGGTGGCCACAACCACCGTTGCCGTTTCCTGTGCCGAGTCAGCCTTTGCTTTTTGGAGTGCGTCCAGCCCCAGCTTGATCGCCGCACCACCGACGAACACCCCCAGAGCCAACGGTATGATCGCTACCTTTTTCATGTCTGTCCCCTTGATTGGTCGTCTCTCGTGACGTCCGCGCGCTGAGTAGCCTGCACGTTATCGGCACTCACAGTGCCCACCGATGCCTTTCCGGCCATGTCCCCGCCACGGCAACATCGGCTATCGGCGCAGGCTTGCGCCGAACTAGATTTCTTCGTCGTCGCCAACCGCCCCTTCTTTCCGCATCGAAGACTGTCCTTCGAGCATCATTCCCTCAGGCACGACGAGCGTGCCCGTGAGGGCGACAGCATCAACCGAAGTACTTACTTGGACCCACTGAACGGTGTCGCCGATCGGCGACGTCGTGAAACTCCAGATTGCGCCCTCGTCAAACCCCAGCGGCGCCATGACTTCCCGGACCCGGGCGGCGACGTCCTCGTCAGTCGCCGTCTTGAGCACGGCCACGCGACACCCCTCGCGGGCGGCGTTGACCAGAGTCTGACGAATCAGGAACAGCCACCCGAACTCAACGATTCCGAAGAGCAAGAGCAGCAGCAGCGGCAGGACAACCGCGAATTCAACGATGGCAGTTCCCCGCCGTCGTCGACGCCCTACGTGTTTCATCCTACGCGCTATGATCTGCTTCATTTCACACCACCCACCAACCGAATACCTGTCCCGACAAAACCATGAGAGAACCGATTGAGAGCGGCACCCCATACGGCAGTAACTGAGGTGATTCCCCTAGACTCTTCGCCGACGCGAAGTCGCTAAACATGGTCTCCCGTGACTGGGTCTTCGCGAGAATGAGTCCCATATGGCCCCACGCCAACGCAACACGGCGCGCCGCAACGATCATGATCACCGCGATCACGCCCCCGATCATCGCACCGATCAGGAATGATACGAACGTGATCCAAGGACCGAACCAGACACCGATTGCAGCCATCAGTTTCACATCGCCGGCGCCCATCCCGTTCATCGCCCAGGGTATAATCAATACCCCAAAGCCAACCAGCAGTCCCAAGGCACCCGCACCGATGCCCGACCACCCGAAATAGACGCCTTGCGCAACGAACCCCGCAGCAATCAATGCCGCGTTCAGCCAGTTCGGCACACGACGCTGCGCATAGTCAATCCACGACGCCAAGATCAAGCCCGGAACCAGTACGGCCGCCGTGACAACCCAATACTCAGACAACATCAAGAACACCTCTAGCTATCTTCTGGAAGCCAACGTGTGACCGCCGATATCCCCGCGACAGTCACTCTCCCTCAACGCACTGAAGGGTGGGTCGTCGCCCGATCGGACGACGCCCACCCACAGTTCAAATCAGTCGGCCCGTCCGGTCCCCGGCCGCCCCTCCTACACGCAATCGCGAGAGGAGCCGGCGACCAGGACCATCAGACGGATCGCGCTAGGAACCCACCGCTCCACTCGGCAGGCCGGCGCTGATTTCAGTAAATGTCGTCGACACCTTGTCGCCGACCAACTGAATGGACCCGATCGCCGCCACAATAATCAGGGCAAGCATCACCGCGTACTCGGTAGCGGTCGGGCCGTCTTCACTCTGCAGAAAATCTTTTGCGCGATCAATAAAACCCTTCACAATCATGCTCCTTTCAAAACCTCCGCAACGGGACTTCTCGAAGATTCCCGCACGGATCGAATTCGACGATGGCTCCATCCCTGACCCGTCGCCGTCTCTTTCTCGCTCTACGGCCATACAAGGCCGCGAGATTAATCGACAGGCGCGTCCTGCACCTGCGTAAACTCGCTCCCCAGCACCCCAGTCGAAACTCTGCTTCTCATTCGACCGCGACACCGGCGCTTTGCAGAAGTTCGACACACGCGACTGTCGCGTGCGTCTGCCCCAGTGGCATACTGCAAGCATCGACCAAAACATATGAAACAAGCGCGAGGGGGGCAAATGAAACACGTGCTTTTTGATTGAATTGTGATTATGAGTCCATTTCCGGTCGGGATTAGCGCCTCTTGCAGTGTATACCGGACTGCACAGTGAAACGCCGTTCCCGAGTATGCACGAGTCATGCGGTTTCTGGGGCGACCCTTGGGGCACGCACATTGCGCAGATGGGGGGCATCCACCAGGTCGTACGGTGTGAGCACGGAAGCAACCCCTGCACCGCGCTGAGTGATGTTTTCTTCTCGAACGGGCCCCAGTCGACCGGATGCCGCCGCCAAGTATGTAATGCCATTGGGGTCAAACCCCATGATACGCGCGCATGTCGCGTCCACTGCCGTTGCATTGCGTCCGATGATCACGCAACCGGTCGGCTTCGGATACCCCATTATGGGTCCGTCACCTTCCATTCCCACAATGCCGTCCACGATGGACAGGGACGTCGGCACCGTCGTATTGATGTCCACGATCGACTGGGCAATCCCGGCTCTGTGCAATGGGTTTTTGGGCCATCCGTAGACGAGCCCGGGCATGATGCCGAAGAGGTTCTTCATCGCGCACGTCATACCGGCCCAGTGATGGGTCTTCAGTTTCGGCAGCGAAACCACCCAGTCAGCCGACAACACGGGTTTCGGAATGAACAGTGTGCTGAACCCCGTCTCCGTACCACGATTTCGGACTTCGGCGAAGTCTGCGTGGTTCAAGTCCACAAACGGAAGGTGGGCACCAGCCAAGGCACGGTCCATTCCAGACTCTTCCAGAACGAGTAGACTATCACGCCGGTGGCCTTGCCCTTCCGCGACAACGATATCGGCCGCCCCAAGACGACGAAAGACCTCGGCGACAGCAACCACAATGCTCGGGTGCGTGTTGATGTGCCGTTGGCCCGGAGATGTCTCGACGAGGTTGGGCTTGAGGAGAATGCGCTTGCCCTTGATCTCCGCGTCACCAATGCCCAATTCGGCGAGTGCGGTGGAAATAACCCGGACGAGGTCATCGTCGTATCCGCTGGCTTGCGCGATAAAGACGGACGCCCTACTACCGGACTCGCGTTGATGGTGCCACTTCAATGTACCGGCAACGCCACCTCCCAACGCCAATGCGCCGCCCAGTCGAAGAACTTCGCGACGCGAGAGATTCTTCCCATGGCACGATGTGTGGACTTGCGTTGTTGAATCGCCCATTATCCAACCTCAGATAGCAAAGCGCCTGCGGTTTCCAAGTCACCGGCGAGCAAGAGAAGCGCGTCGTTCAGGCAGTTCTGTTTTCGAGAGGCGGAACTGACAGCGGACTCAGCCAGCCATTTATCAGAACTGCTTGGCCGCGCGTTCCATGCGGACAGTCCGATCAAGCCCCAAGCAAGCGACATTGGTGATCGAACTTCGTGCAACGCGTCGTGCAAGTACCGAATCGCAGCCCGGACACACGCGTTTTCGGGTTCACCTGCCAATGACGCCAGCGCGATCCCGGTCGGCGCGGGGAACGGCCTGAGTGTGTTATCCAAGACGCGGGTGTTTCCGTAATTCCAGCCGCCGTCGGCTAGGGCACGATCAACCAGTAAGCGCACTCCTTCGCGCACCCGGGCGTGCTCCTGCTGCCCAACACCGCGCAGTGCGAGCAGCGCCACAGCGGTCGGCTCGACCCACGAGTGCGTGTCAGCCACCCACGACCAACCGATGAGCGTGGTGTCGTGACCAACCAGCCTCGTATCGGGCGGGATAGGCGTGCCTTGTGTGTGCAGAAGCCAAGACGTCGCGCTTCGCGTTGGCACATCGTGAGCTCCGCCTGCAGGGGTTTGGGACTTCACCCAAGCCAGCAGACAAAGACCGGTCGGCCAGCACGGAGCACGCACCGCAGGCACAACGGGAACTCCGCCGTCATCATTCTGAATGGACGCCAGCCACGACAGGCCGCGGGCGCAGAGGGCGGCGTGCTCTTCATGAGCTGACAGTGCGAGAACGGCGAGCGCGGTGGGCTCTGAGCTCTCGATGCCGCCCGGGTGATATCCCCATCCCCCGGTGGGGGCTGCGGCGCCCGCGAGTCGGCTGATCAACTCACTTTGCCAAGAGGTTCCCATGCGGTTCATCAACACTCCGGTGGCCCATCTCGCCAGAGGTGGGAGATTCCATTACGCGCGAAGCAGCGCTTCGCGATCGCCCACAAGACAACGTCCATTCACTTGACCGGCGGGCAGCTTGGCCGTCATCCACGTCACCGCAACGGCGATCAACGCGCCAACATAGCCGTCAATCGCGTAGTGCCAGCCGCTGTACAGCGATCCCAGGAATACCATCAGGGCATACGCGATCGAAGCCCAGCGCATCCAGCGTGCTTCGCCCCACATGAAGATCACATACAGTACGCATACCGTTACGTGGAGACTCGGCAATGCCATTAGTCCGCAGCCGAATGTCATGCCACCGTCACCGACGAGGCCAATCGCGTTCGTATCTGAGAATCGTTCTGCAAGCCAGCGTTGTGTGACATCGCTAAACGGCATGTCAGGTCCGGGAAATCGCCCAGGGGCGACATAACATGGCCCGTGGCTGGGAAAACACATCCCGAGCAAAACGCCCACGACCCATATCCCAAGGAATGCCGCAAGATAGTGGTCGCGTTTCTTCCGATTGCGATGGGTCAAGAAGTAAGCAGGAACCACCGCCAGAAGTGGAAACCAAATGTAGTATGAAACGTCCATCGCGATCGCCCACCATGCCGGCACACGCGTAGCCGTCAGATCCCAAGCTGGGTTGAATCCGAAGTGCAGCCACTCTTCGATCCGGATGAGCGCCGCGTCGTAGCGGGCATTGTTTGCAAACGGAATGGCCTGTTTGATCGACGTCTGCACGGTCATGACGACACCGAGGGAGAGCATATACCGCGCCATGCACGACAGACGTCTAACCCCGAAGTGACGGGAAACAACCGCTCGGACCTGCATGACCGGCATGCGTCCGCGACGGCGAAACCGCGCAAGGAACCGCCACACGAAAAGCACGCCCAGTGCGCCAAACATCTGGTACGAAATCGCCGGCCAGAAAACGGCCAGCCACGGTCGGACGGGAAGCAGCGGTATTCCCGTCGCTGCCCACATCAACAGCGCGACAATCACAGTGATAAGCGCCACGTACTCGTGCGTCTGAACCCACGATGACACGGGCGAAACCATACCGATTGCGTTCCGATCGCGCGCGGAGTTGACATCGACTGCGGTGCTGGCCATATCAGACATAGTCTCAAAGTGCTATCGGCGCGCGCGGTGAGTGCCCCCAGCATCAACACTGTTCCGCGAGAAGAAGCCGATAACGGCACGAGACCAGCGCGCGCAAAA